>NZ_JBVIKC010000032.1:0-89862 GCF_055581065.1 Streptomyces sp. NPDC031479 | reverse complement strand
CCCCCCCCCCCCCCCCCCCCCCCCCCCCCCCCCCCCCCCCCCCCCCCCCCCCCCCCCCCCCCCCCCCCCCCCCCCCCCCCCCCCCCCCCCCCCGGCCCGGGTCTACCGGGGGTACCAGACGGCCCCGGCGAAGGCTCCGCCGAGGGTGGTGACGAGGGTGAGCAGACGGTGCGGGACGTGCTCGACGGTCAGGTGGAGTCCCCGGATCCTGATCTCCAGGAACGGGCGCGGCCGGGTGTCCGCAGTGCGTAGGGTGCGCGGCATGAGGTGGTTCTCCTTGTCCCTCGGGCCCGTTGGCGGGCCGTCGGGTCAAGAGAACGGTCCTGGCGTCATGTTGGCGACGCCGCAAGCCCGTATTGCGCGACGGCACGCAAGTTGCGCGCCTCGCAAGAGGGGAAAGTGCATGTCAGAGCAGCCTTCGAGCCCGAGCGGGGCCCAGTCGTTGCAGAGGTTGGGTTCCCTGAAGGGGCTCAATCCCGAGGAGGCGGCGTTCGCCCAGCACCTGCGCGAACTGCGCGAGGACCTGGGGATGTCCTCCACGGAGATCGTGACGTGGCTCAGGGAGAACGAGCCCGAGGTGAAGGTGGACGCGAGCCGGCTCTCCCGCTTCCTGAGCGGTGCGAACCTGCCGCAGCCGCCCTTGCTGCCGGCCCTGCACCGGCTGCTGGCCGAACGCGGGGCCGTGGATCCCGAGCGGGTCCGGGAGGGGTGGAACCGGCTGTACGCGGCCGCGCAGACCAAGGGTCCGCTGGTCGCGCGGGAGTACAAGGAGCAGGCCCTGCGGATCGCGCTGGAGGAGGAACGCGTGCGGACCGCGCAGGACCTCACCGGGCTGCGCGAGGAGATCGCCCGCGAGCGGGAGCACCGGGAACGGCTCGAAGACAGCCTCGCCGACGTCTTCGACCAGCCGTCCGGTGGCCACGAGGAGGTGCAGGGCCTGGAGGAGGAACTGGAGGGCGTCACGCGCCGGATCGAGGAGCTGGAGGACCTGGTGCAGCAGCACGAGGCGGTGCTGCGGCTCCAGCGGTCCGAGGCCGACCGGGCCAGGCGTGCCCGGCTGGAGACCCGCAGCGAGCTGGACGCGTGGCAAGGGGTGGGCGCGGGCCCCTGGACGGACGACCCGAAGGCCGTCGCCCGCTCAGTGGTCGCGTTCCGCGACGAGGGGGAGGATGAGCAGGCCGACCGGCTGCTCCTCCTCGCGGCGCGGGACCTCCCGGTCGATGCCCTTCCCCACCTGAACGACGCCTTCGACGACCTCGGCCGGCCGATCGAGCCGCGGCGGCTGAGTCGGGCCATCGGCGCACAGCGCAAGGCCAAGGACCTGCTCGAACTGACCAGACCCGAAGGTGTCGCCCCCCTGCCGGGTGAAGTCCGGCCGCCCCCGTCGCCCAGCGCCTGGGCGCAGCGGGTACTGACGGACACGGGCCGCCTGGCACCCGTGCGGGAACTGGTCCTGCTGGTCAGGCTCCTCGCCGAGACGGGCCGACACGCAGACAAGGGGTACGTGACCCAGGGCCTGAAGACCCGCACGGAGGGGCTGGACGAGATCGCCGCCTCGGGCGCGTTCCATCCCAACGAGCTGCCCCAGACCACCGACCCGGGCCCGTGGACCGGACAGGGGACGTCCCCGGCCACCCCCAAGCGCCGCTGGTTCCGTACCTGAGCCGGTCGGCCCGCGCCGGAAATCCCGCTGCTCCAGGGCTGGTTGACCCTTAGCATGGCCCACCATGTCGACCAACGAACGAATGATCGAGCTGGCTCTGGACCGGATCGGCGCGGGCTACGTCTTCCCGGAGAAGGCCGCGCTCATCGCGACCGCGATCCGCGGCCGGCTCGCGGCGGGTGCGTACGAGGGGCTGGACGGCCCCGCGCTGTGCGAGACGGTGACGGCGCACCTCCAGGAGGCCTGTCCGGACAAGCACCTGCGGCTGCTCTGGACGGACGTTCCGCAGTCGCTGGAGCCGGCGGACGACGACGGCGGGCAGGCCGCCTTCCTCGCGCTGCTCCGGAAGGAGAACCACGGGATCGGCCGCGTCGAGCACCTGGAGGGGAACGTCGGGCTCATCGACCTCCGGCGCATCACGACCGCCGCCGAGGGCGCGGGCATGATCGGAGCGGCCATGCAGCTGGTCGCGCACAGCTCCGCGCTCGTCCTGGACCTGAGGGCGTGCAGCGGCGGGTCGGCCGAGGGGGCGGCGATGTGGTGCAGCTACTTCTTCCCGGACGACCAGGTGCACCTGAACGACATCTACGACCGGCGCACCGACACCACCCGCCAGTTCTGGACGACCGCCCACCTGCCCGCGCCGCGCTACGCGGGCCGCCCGGTGTACGTGCTCACGAGCGCGGCCACGTTCTCCGGCGGCGAGGACGTGGCGTACACCCTTCAGGCGCACGGACGGGCCACCGTCGTCGGGGGGACGACGCGGGGCGGCGCCCATCCGACGGAGCGCCACGCCGTGGCCGAGCACGTCCTCGTGACCGTGCCGACGAGCCGCGCGATCAGTACCGTCACCGGCACCAACTGGGAGGGCGTCGGGGTCGTTCCCGATGTCGAGGTCCCGGCGGAGCAGGCCCTCGACGTGGCGCTCAAGGCCGCGCTGCGCCGGGCGGAGGCGGACGCCGGGCCCCGCTGACCCGGGCCGCGCGGTGGGGCGGCCCGGCCTCCCCCGTCGGCTACCGCGCCCCGTACACCGCCCCCGGCGCCGGCGCCGCCGCCAGTAGTTTCGCCGCCGCCTCGCCCGCCTCCGCCGGGGTCCGGCGGGCGGCGCGGTCGGCGGTGGGGCCGGGGCGCCAGCCCTCCATGACCGTGATGCGGCCGCCCTCCGCCTCGAAGACGCGGCCCGTGACCCCGGCCGAGGCGTCCGAGCCGAGCCAGACCACCAGCGGGGAGACGTTCTCCGGGGCCATCGCGTCGAAGGCGCCCTGCGCCGGGGCCGCCATGGTGTCCGCGAAGGTCTGCTCCGTCATGCGGGTCCGGGCCGCCGGGGCGATGGCGTTGACCTGGACCCCGTAGCGGCCCATCTCGGCCGCGGCGACCAGGGTCAGGCCGAGGATCCCGGCCTTGGCCGCACTGTAGTTGCCCTGGCCGACCGAGCCCAGCAGGCCGGCGCCCGAGGAGGTGTTGACCACCCGGGCGGAGACCGGGCGGCCCGCCTTCGCCTCGGCGCGCCACCAGGCGGCGGCGTGCTTCAGCGGCAGGAAGTGGCCCTTGAGGTGGACCCGCATCACGGCGTCCCAGTCGTCCTCGTCCAGGTTGACGAGCATCCGGTCGCGCAGGAACCCGGCGTTGTTGACCAGGGTGTCCAGGCGGCCGAAGACGGAGACCGCGCACTCCACCAGGGAGGCCGCGCCCGCGGCGGTGGCGATGTCCCCGCCGTGGGCCACCGCCTCGCCGCCCGCCGCCCTGATCTCCTCGGCCACCAGAGCCGCCGGACCGTCCGGGCCGGGCTGCCCGTCGAGTCCCACCCCGAGGTCGTTGACGACGACCCGCGCGCCCTCCGCCGCGAAGGCCAGGGCGTGGGCCCGGCCCAGGCCGCGGCCCGCGCCCGTCACCACGACCACGCGTCCGTCCGCCATGGCCGCCTTGCCCGCCGTACCCGCCGTACCCGCCATCTCAGCTCTCCTTGTTGACAGTTGCCGCATCAAGAAACGCCGGGCGCTCCCCGCCCCCGTGCACCAGCAGGCTCGCCCCGCTGACGTATCCCGCCCGGTCGGAGGCGAGGAACACCGCCGCCTCCCCCACGTCCGAGGGCTCGGCGAGCCGGCCCAGGGGGACGGTCGCGCCGACCGCCGCGATGCCCGCCTCGTCGCCGTAGTGCAGGTGCGCGAGCTCGGTGCGCACCATGCCCAGGACCAGGGAGTTGACCCGCACCTCGGGCGCCCACTCGACGGCCATGGAGCGGGCCAGGTTCTCCAGCCCCGCCTTGGCCGCCCCGTAGGCGGCGGTGCCGGGCGAGGGGCGGGTGCCGCTGACGCTGCCGATCATCAGGACCGAGCCGCGCGAGGCCCGCAGCCACGGGTGGGCGGCGAGCGAGGCGGTCAGCGGGGCGATGAGGTTCAGCTCCAGGACGCGGGCGTGCCGCTCGGCCCCGCCCTCGCCGAGGAGCCGGTACGGGGTTCCGCCCGCGTTGTTCACCAGGCAGTCGAGCCGCCCGAAGCGGTCGGCGACCGAGGCGAAGAACTCCGTCACGGCGCCGGGATCGCGCAGGTCGACGGGGGTGAAGGCGGCTTCCCGCCCGCCCGCCGCGACCGGTTCCTCCGGTGGTCTGCGGGCGCAGACCACCACCTCCGCGCCCGCCGCGAGGAACGCCCGCGCGATCCCGGCGCCGACGCCCCTGGTTCCGCCGGTGACGACGATGACCCTCCCCTTGAGCTCCATCGGCTGCTACCTTCCTCGCCTAACAAATGTTTGGTGGAAAGGTAGCTGATCCGCTCATGGGTGTCTCCACCTCCAGCCCCGGCAAGGGCATATCCCTCGTCACAGTCGACTTCCCGCCCGTCAACGCCCTTCCCGTCCAGGGCTGGTACGACCTCGCCGACGCCCTGCGCGCCGCCGGCCGCGATCCCGGGGTCCGCTGCGTGGTCCTGGCCGCCGAGGGCCGCGGCTTCAACGCGGGCGTCGACATCAAGGAGGTGCAGCGCGACACCGGGCACGGCGCCCTCATCGGCGCCAACCGCGGCTGCTACGAGGCCTTCGCCGCCGTCTACGAGTGCGAGGTGCCGGTCGTCGCGGCCGTGAACGGGTTCTGCCTCGGCGGCGGCATCGGCCTCGTCGGCAACGCCGACGCCATCGTCGCCTCCGACGACGCCGTCTTCGGCCTGCCGGAGCTCGACCGCGGCGCCCTCGGCGCCGCCACCCACCTGGCCCGGCTCGTCCCGCAGCACCTGATGCGCGCCCTCTACTACACCTCGCGCACCGCCACCGCCGCCGAACTGCACGCGCACGGCTCGGTCTGGAAGGTGGTCCCGCCCGCGGAACTGCGGGCCGCCGCCCTGGAACTGGCCGCCGAGATCGCCAGGAAGGACGGCTACCTGATCAGGCTGGCCAAGGCCGCCATCAACGGCATCGACCCCGTCGACGTCCGGCGCAGCTACCGCTTCGAACAGGGCTTCACCTTCGAGGCCAACCTCAGCGGGGTCGCCGACCGGGTCCGCGACACCTTCGGGAAAGACGCCTCCGGCAAGCAAGGGAGCACCCGGTGACCGACAAGACCATGACCCCCGACGAGGTGGCCGGCCGCTTGCGCAGCGGCATGACCGTGGGCATCGGCGGCTGGGGCTCGCGGCGCAAGCCGATGGCCCTGGTCAGAGCGCTGCTCCGGTCCGAGATCACCGATCTGACCGTGATCTCGTACGGCGGCCCCGACGTCGGCCTCCTCGCCGCCGCGGGCCGCATCGCCAGGCTGATCGCCCCCTTCGCCACCCTGGACTCCATCCCGCTGGAGCCGCACTTCCGGGCCGCCCGCGAGAGCGGCGCGTTCGCCCTCACCGAGTACGACGAGGCCATGTTCATGTGGGGCCTGCACGCCGCCGCGAACCGGCTCCCCTTCCTGCCCGTCCGGGCCGGCCTCGGCTCCGACGTGATGCGGGTCAACCCGGAGCTGCGCACCGTCACCTCCCCCTACGCCGACGGCGAGGAGTTCGTCGCCGTCCCCGCCCTGCGCATGGACGCGGCCCTGGTCCACCTCAACCGCGCCGACCGCCTGGGCAACGGCCAGTACCTCGGCCCGGACCCCTACTTCGACGACCTGTTCTGCGAGGCCGCCGACACCGCGTACGTCTCCTGCGAACAGCTCGTGGAGAGCACCGAGCTCGCCAAGGCCGGCCCCCCGCAGTCCCTGCTGGTCAGCCGGCACTCCGTCACCGGGGTCGTGGAGACCCCGAACGGCGCGCACTTCACCTCCTGCGTCCCCGACTACGGCCGCGACGAGGCCTTCCAGAAGCTCTACGCCACCACCCCCTGGCCCGAGTTCGCCGCCCGCTTCCTCTCCGGTCCGGGCGAGCACGACTACCAGACCGCCGTCCGCACCTGGCACGAGGAGCAGCAGTGACCAGCCCGATCAGCCGTTCGGAATACTGCGTGGTCGCCTGCGCCGAGGCCTGGCGCGACAACGGCGAGGTGCTCGCCAGCCCCATGGGCCCGGTCCCCTCCTTCGGTGCCCGGCTCGCCAAGCGCACCTTCTCCCCCGACCTGCTGCTCACCGACGGCGAGGCGATGCTGGTCGGAATCGACGGCACGCCCGAGGGCTGGCTCCCGTACCGCAGGCACCTGACGATGGTCACCGGCGGGCGGCGGCACGTGATGATGGGCGCCAGCCAGATCGACCGGTACGGGAACCAGAACATCTCCTGCATCGGAGCCTGGGAGCGGCCCGCCCGCCAGCTCCTGGGGGTGCGCGGGGCTCCGGTGAACACCCTGAACAACCCGGTGAGCTACTGGGTGCCCCGGCACTCCCCCCGGGTCTTCGTCGAGCGCGTCGACATGGTCAGCGGCGTCGGCTACGACCGCGCCGAGGCCGCCGGGGTCACCCGCTTCCACCACCTGCCCCGGGTGGTCAGCGACCTCGGCGTCTTCGACTTCACCGGCCCCGGTCACACGATGCGCCTGGTCTCCCTCCACCCGGGGGTCACCCTCGACCGGGTCCGGGAGGCGACCGGCTTCGAACTGGCGGTCGCCGACGAGGTCCCGTACACCCGTGAACCGACGGAGCGGGAGCTGCGGCTGATCCGCGAGGTCATCGACCCCGAGGGCCTGCGCGACCGGGAAGTGCGGGTCTGACATGGGGGAAGGGACCGGCGGGGCCGAAGTGCCCGCCCTGGAGACGGCGTTCACCAAGCTGGTCGGCGTCCGCCACCCGATCGTCCAGACCGGCATGGGCTGGGTGGCCGGGCCACGGCTGGTGTCGGGGGCGGCGAACGCGGGGGCCCTCGGCATCCTGGCGTCGGCGACGATGACCCTGGAGCAGCTGCGGGCGGCCGTCCACGAGGTCAAGTCCCGTACGGACGCCCCCTTCGGGGTCAACCTGCGCGCGGACGCCGGGGACGCCGCCGAACGCGCGCAGCTGATCATCGACGAGGGCGTCCGGGTGGCCTCCTTCGCGCTGGCCCCGTCGAAGGAGCTGATCGCCCGCCTCAAGGACGCGGGGGTGGTGGTGATCCCCTCCATCGGGGCGCGCCGGCACGCCGAGAAGGTCGCGGCCTGGGGCGCGGACGCGGTGATCGTGCAGGGCGGGGAGGGCGGCGGGCACACCGGGGACGTGGCCACGACGGTGCTGCTGCCTCAGGTGGTCGACGCGGTGGACGTCCCGGTGGTCGCGGCGGGCGGCTTCCACGACGGCCGCGGCCTGGTGGCGGCCCTGGCGTACGGGGCGGCGGGCGTCGCCATGGGCACCCGGTTCCTGCTGACCTCCGACTCGACCGTCCCGGACGCCGTCAAGGCGGAGTACCTGAAGGCGACCGTCAAGGACGTCACCGTCACCACCGCCGTGGACGGGCTCCCGCACCGGATGCTGCGCACGGAGCTGGTCGACGCGCTGGAACGGGCCGGGCGGACCCGGGCGCTGGCGCGGGCCGTGCGGCACGCGGCGGGCTTCAGGAGACTGTCGGGCCTGTCCTGGTCGCGGATGGTGCGCGACGGCCTGTCCATGAAACACGGCAAGGACCTGTCCTGGAGCCAGGTCCTGCTCGCCGCCAACACCCCCATGCTCCTGAAGGCGTCCATGGTCGAGGGCCGTACGGACCTCGGTGTCATGGCATCCGGCCAGGTCGCGGGGGTGATCGAGGATCTGCCGTCCTGTGCGGAGCTCGTCGGCCGCGTCATGGCCGAGGCACACGCGGTACTGCACACGCTCCGCGCCCTGCCACCGGCAGGGTGATCCCCCTTCTCCTCCACGGGAGTCGTCCCCATGAGCCGTGCCCGAATCCGTCTGGCGTCCACGGCGGCCGCCGTCGCACTCACCGCCGCGGTCGCCCTTCCCGCCGCGGCGCCCGCCGTCGCGGCACCCGGAGCGGGGGCCGCTGCCCTCCGCCCCCTCCGGCAGCAGGCAACGGCGATCCGTCAGATCCCGCTCCAGGGCGCCGTCAACGTCCGTGACGTTGGCGGCTACCGCACGTACACCGGCGGACTGGTCCGCCAGGGGCTGGTCTACCGCTCCGACGCGCTGGGCAGGCTGACCCCGGCGGACATCACCACCGTCGCGGGTCTCGGCCTCACCAAGGCCGTCGACTTCCGCATCCCCATGGAGGTCCAGTACGACGGCGCCGACCGGCTGCCGGCCGGGCTCTCCGCCACCTCCCGCCCGGTCAGCGACCTGGGCCTGTACGGCACCCTGGTCGGCGCGATCGCCAGCGGCGATCCCGTCAAGCAGGAGCAGATGCTGGGCGGCGGCCGGGCCGAGGCCTACATGCGGGACATCTACCGCACCTTCGTGAGCAGCCCCGAGAACCGGGCGCAGTTCGCGGCGACGCTGCGGGAGATCGCGGACTCCGGCCAGGGACCGCTGCTGTACCACTGCACGTCCGGCAAGGACCGCACCGGCTGGATGAGCTACGTGCTGCTGCGCGCGCTGGGCGTGCCGGAGGCGTCGGCCGGGAGCGACTACCTGGCCTCGAACACCTTCCGCGGGGCCTACGACGCCCAGGTCCGGGCGGGCCTCAAGCAGTCGGGCCGGATGCAGAACCCCGACCTGCTGATCCCGCTCCAGGAGGTGCGCCAGGACTACCTGGACGCGGCGACCGCGCAGCTGGACGCCGACTACGGCGGCTTCTACGGCTACCTGACGGACGGCCTGGGCCTGGACCTGCGGACGCTCGCGAAGCTCCAGGCCAAGATGGTGCGCTAGCGGGCCCGGCCCCGGCAGGGCACGGACGGCACGAAGGGGCCGGGCGGTGCGTGACGCACCACCCGGCCCCTTCTCGTGTCGCTGGGGGTCAGACCGCCCGGCGGCGGCCCTGGCCGCCGGTGCCGACGCGGCTGCGCGCGGAGGCCGCGGCAGCGCCACCGGAGGAGGCGCCCCCGGAGGAGCGGCGGCCCTGACCGGCGGAGCCGGCGGCCGAGCCGGAGCCCTGGCCGCCCTGGCCGCGGCGGGAGCGGTCGGAGCCGGCGGCGGGGGCCTGCCCGGACGCGCCGGAGCCGGTGCGGCGGCCGCGGCCGCCGGAGGCGGGGGCGGCACCCGTGCCGGAGCCGGTGCGCGGACCGCCCGAGCGGCGGCGCGCGGAGCCCGAGCCGGAGCCGGAGCGCTGCTTCGGCGGGGTCGCGACCGGGACCTCCAGCACCACGGGGATGCCCGAGGGCTCCCGGGCGCCGGTCAGGCGGGACAGCTCCTCGTCGGAGGACTTGATCTGCGCGGTGCGCGGGGTGATCCCGGCGTCCGACATCAGCCGGGTCATGTCGCGCTTCTGGTCGGGCAGGACCAGGGTGACCACGCTGCCGGACTCGCCGGCGCGGGCGGTACGGCCGCCGCGGTGCAGGTAGTCCTTGTGGTCGGTGGGCGGGTCCACGTTGACGACGAGGTCGAGGTCGTCGATGTGGATGCCGCGCGCGGCCACGTTGGTGGCGACCAGTGCGGTGACCTCGCCCGTCTTGAACCAGTCGAGGGTGCGGTTGCGCTGCGGCTGCGAGCGTCCGCCGTGCAGGCCGGAGGCGCGGACGCCGTCGGCCAGCAGCTTCTTGACCATGCGGTCCACGCCGCGCTTGGTGTCGACGAACATGATCACCCGGCCGTCGCGTGCGGCTATGCGCGTGGCCACGGCCTTCTTGTCGGTCTCGTCCATGACGTACAGGACGTGGTGCTCCATCGTGCTGACCGCGCCGGCGGACGGGTCGACGGAGAAGGCGACCGGGTCGGTGAGGAACATCTTGACGAGCTTGTCGATGTTCTTGTCGAGGGTCGCCGAGAACAGCATGGTCTGGCCACCGGGCTCGACCTGCTTGAGCAGGGCGGTGACCTGCGGCATGAAGCCCATGTCGGTCATCTGGTCGGCCTCGTCGAGGACCGTGACGGCGACCTGGGAGAGGTCGGCGTCGCCGCGGTCGATGAGGTCCTTCAGGCGGCCGGGGGTGGCGACGAGCACCTCGGCGCCGCGGCGCAGGGCGCCGGACTGCCGGTTGATCGACATGCCGCCGACGACGGTGGCGATGCGCAGGTTGACGGCCGTGGCGTAGGGGGCCAGGGCGTCGGTGACCTGCTGCGCGAGCTCGCGGGTCGGTACGAGGACCAGCGCGAGCGGCGCCTTCGGCTGCGCGCGGCGGCCGGAGGTGCGGGAGAGCAGGGCCAGGCCGAAGGCCAGCGTCTTGCCGGAGCCGGTGCGGCCGCGGCCGAGCAGGTCACGGCCGGCGAGGGAGTTCGGCAGCGTGGCGGCCTGGATGGGGAACGGCTCGGTCACGCCCTGGGCGGCGAGGGTCTTCAGCAGCGCCTCGGGCATGTCCATGTCCTCGAACGCGGCCACCGGCGGGAGGGCCGGGGTCAGCGGTTCGGGCATGGTGAATTCTTGCGGCCGGGCAACGGGGGCGGACTTCTGCCGTCCCGCGCCAGCCTTCGGACGTCCCTGGGCCGCACCTCGGCCCCGGGTGGGGCGGCGGCTGGGTCGTGCGGAGCTGGAGCTGGTCATGCGGAAAAAGCCCTCCTGAAACCGGCAGGTGCGAAACAGCGGTCGAGACAGCAGACAAGCCGGGGCCCGCACCTCGCGGCGCGGACCCCGGCATGCTGAAGAAATTAGGCGGGGAGGATGTTCTCCGCCTGGGGGCCCTTCTGGCCCTGCGTCACGTCGAAGGTCACGCGCTGACCCTCGGTGAGCTCACGGAAGCCCTGGGTGGCGATGTTCGAGTAGTGGGCGAAGACGTCCGGGCCGCCACCGTCCTGCTCGATGAAGCCGAAGCCCTTTTCCGAGTTGAACCACTTCACGGTACCGTTAGCCATTTGAATCTCCTGAATAGGCGGCAAGGGCCCCATCCGGAGATTCCGGTAAAAACAATTAAAGCGCCTGTCGGAGCATTCCCGTCAGGCGCACATAAAGTTCATGGGTACCACAACTGCAACAGCCCCAAAGCTAGCACACCTCCCCCGGGGGGCGACAAGACGCGGCGGCGGACCGCCGTGGCCGCCCGCCGCGCGTCCGCAGGACGTCAGAGGCGTTCGATGATCGTGACGTTGGCCTGGCCGCCGCCCTCGCACATCGTCTGGAGGCCGAAGCGGCCGCCCGTGCGCTCCAGTTCGTGCAGGAGGGTGGTCATCAGCTTGACGCCGGTCGCGCCCAGCGGGTGGCCCAGGGCGATGGCGCCGCCGTTGACGTTCACCCGGTCGGGGTCGGCCCCCGTCTCCTTCAGCCAGGCCAGGACCACCGGGGCGAAGGCCTCGTTGATCTCCACCAGATCGATGTCGGAGAGGGTCAGGCCCGTCTTCTTCAGGGCGTGCGCGGTCGCGGGGATCGGCGCCGACAGCATCCGGATCGGGTCCTCGCCGCGGACCGACAGGTGGTGGACGCGGGCCCGGGGGGTGAGGCCGTGCTCGGCGACCGCCCGCTCGGAGGCGATCAGCATCGCCGCCGCCCCGTCGGAGACCTGGGAGGAGACGGCCGCGGTGAGGGTGCCGCCCTCGACGACGGGCCGCAGACCGGCCATCTTCTCCAGGCTGGTGTCCCGGCGCGGTCCCTCGTCCACGCGCACGTCCCCGTAGGCGACGGTCTCGCGCTCGAAGCGGCCCTCGTCGATGGCCCGCAGGGCCCGCCGGTGGGAGCGCAGGGCGAATTCCTCCATGTCGCGCCGGGAGATCCCCCACTTCTCGGCGATGAGCTGCGCCCCGTGGAACTGGTTGACGGGGGCGTCCCCGTAGCGGGCGCGCCAGCCGGCCGATCCCGCGTAGGGGCCCTCGGTGAGGCCCAGGGGTTCGGCGGCCTGCCGGGAGGCGAAGGCGATGGGGATCATCGACATGTTCTGGGTGCCGCCCGCGACCACCAGGTCCTGGGTGCCGGACAGGACGCCCTGCGCCGCGAAGTGGACGGCCTGCTGGGAGGAGCCGCACTGGCGGTCGACGGTGACGCCCGGCACCTCCTCGGGCAGTCCGGCCGCCAGCCAGGCCGTGCGCGCGATGTCCCCGGCCTGCGGGCCGACGGTGTCGAGGCAGCCGAAGACCACGTCCTCGACGGCGGCCGGGTCGATCCCGGTCCGCTCGACCAGCGCCTTCAGGACGTGGGCGCCGAGGTCGGCGGGGTGCACGGCGGACAGGCCGCCGCCCCTGCGGCCCACGGGGGTGCGTACGGCGTCGACTATGTAGGCCTCGGGCATCGGGACTCCTCCGGTGGTTACGTGCGTACGGCGATCCCGTCCAGCACCATCGACAGGTACTGGCGGGCGATCTCCTCGGGGCTGTGCTGTCCGCCGGGCCGGTACCAGGAGGCGGCGACCCACACCGTGTCGCGGACGAAGCGGTAGGTGAGGCGGATGTCGAGGTCGGCCCGGAAGACCCGGGCGGCGACCCCGCGCTCCAGCGTGCCGAGCCACGCCTTCTCGAACTTGACCTGCGAGTCCGAGAGGTAGTGGAAGCGGGGCTGGGCGGACAGGGTCCGCGCTTCCTTCTGGTAGATGGCGACGGCGGCGCGGTGCCGGTCGATCTCCCGGAAGGACTCGGTGACGAGGGCCTCGATGGTCTCCCTGGGGCCGAGACCGGCGGCCAGGACGGTGTCGTAGCCCGCCCACAGCTCGTTCAGGAAGGCCGAGAGGATCTCGTCGAGCATCGATTCCTTGGAATCGAAGTGGTAGTAGAGGCTGCCGGCGAGCATCCCGGCGGCGTCGGCGATCTTGCGGACGGTGGTGGCGTTGTAGCCCTGGGCCGCGAAGACCTCGGCTGCGGTGCCGAGGAGTTCGCGTCGGCGCTCGGGGGAGGCCGTCACCTGCGGCTTCTTCTTGTTCGTTGGCACGGGCCCATTCTGCGGCTACGCGTGCTGGCTGCTGACCGAGACGGTCTCGCCCGTCATGTAGGACGAGTAGCCGCAGGCCAGGAAGACGATCACGTTGGCGATCTCCCAGGGCTCCGCGTAGCGGCCGAAGGCCTCGCGGGCGGTGAGTTCGGTGAGCAGCTCCTCGCTGGTGACCTTCACCAGGTGGGGGTGCATGGCCAGGCTGGGGGCGACCGCGTTGACCCGTACGCCGAAGGCCGCCGCCTCCAGCGCGGCGCAGCGGGTCAGGGCCATCACCCCGGCCTTGGCGGCGGCGTAGTGGGCCTGGCCGGTCTGCGCGCGCCAGCCGATGACGGAGGCGTTGTTGACGACGACCCCTCCCCGGCCGGCGGCCTTGAGGGAGCGCAGCGCGGCGCGGGTGCAGCGGAAGGTGCCGTTCAGGGTGACGTCGAGGACGCGGGACCACTGTGCGTCGGTCATGTCGACGAGGTCGGCGGTGCCGCCGAGCCCGGCGTTGTTGACGATGACGTCGAGGCCGCCGTGGAGCTCCTCGGCGCGGTCGAAGAGGGCCTGGACCTGCTCCTCGTCGGTGACGTCGCAGGGCAGGGAGGCGACGCGGTCCGCGCCGAACTCGGCGGCGAGGGCCTGCTCGGTCTCCTTCAGCCGGCGGGCGTGGGCGTCGCCGATGAGGACGCGGGCGCCTTCCTCCAGGAAGCGGCGGGCGGTGGCGCCGCCGATGCCGGCCCCGGCGGCGGCGGTGATGACGGCGGTGCGGCCCGCCAGCAGGTCGTGGGCGGGGACGTACGCGGGCGCGGTCATGTCCGTGCCTCCTTGGGAAGGCCGAGGATCCGCTCGGCGACGATGGTGCGCTGGATCTCGTCGGAACCCGCGTAGATCGTGTCGGCGCGGGAGAAGAGGAAGAGCCTCTGCCAGTCGTCGAGGTCGTACGGGTCCCCGTGCGCGCCGCCCGCGAGGAGGGAGGCGGCGCCGCGGACGTCCATGGCGAGTTCGCCGAGGTCGCGGGGCCAGCGGGCCCGGTACAGCTTGGCCGGGGAGGGTGCGGTGCCGGGGCTCAGTGCGGTGGCGCGCAGGGTCTCCAGGCCGATCCAGGCACGTACCAGCCGGTCGCGGACCAGCGGGTCGGCGAGGGCGCCGTTGCGTGCGGCCAGTGCGGCGAGGTCCTCCGGTTCGCGGCGGAAGCCGACCTGCTGGCCGAGGGTGGAGACGCCGCGCTCCCAGGGGGTGTCTGACGGATGTCCGTGGGGAAGGAGCGGCGTCCGGTGCGTGCTCTCGGCGTGCCGACCGGAAGCCCGCGTACTGGACGTACTTGGGCTTTCGGTCGGTGCGGCGAGAGTGCGTGCCGGGCGTCGCGACGCCGCGGAGATCCGTCAGACACCCCCTAGCCGAGGGTGGCCATGGCGACGGCCCGGCCGTCGCCGGGTGCGCCGACGACGTGGGCGGCGTCGGTGCGGGCGCCGTCGAAGAAGACCTCGTTGAACTCGGAGGTGCCGGTGAGCTGGACGATGGGCCGGATCTCGACCCCGGCCTGGTCCAGGGGGACCAGGAGGCAGGACAGGTCAGCGTGGCGCCGGGAGCCGGGGGTGGTGCGGGCGACTCCTCGCGTTCGCGGCCCGGTCCGCCGCGGCCCCTGAGGGCGGCGAACTCACCGGTGAGGTGGGCCCGTAGCCAACTCCGGACCGCGGTGCGGAACTCCTCGACGCTGCTCATGGCCGTACGTTAACCTACCAAACACTTGTTAGGGAAGGATGTCCGCATGCCCGACGCCACCGACGCCCCACCGGTGCTGGACGAGCGGCGCGGCCCCGTCGCGTACGTGACGATGAACCGCCCCCGCTACCGCAACGCGCAGAACAGCGCGATGACCTACGCCCTGGACGACGCCTTCTACCGGGCCTCCGACGACCCGGAGGTGAAGGTGGATGGGCATCCCCGGGGTCGAGTTACTTCGCGCACCCGTGGGCGATGCCCCCGCGGATCGCGAAGGAGTTCCTCTACACCGGCGACCGGATGCCCGCCCGGCGGGCGTACGAGGTCGGCATGGTCAACCGGGTGGTGGCCCCGGACGCTCTGGCCGCCGAGACCGAGCGGCTGGCCCTGCGGATCGCCGAGATGCCCCCGTTCGGGCCGGCCCTGACCAAACGGGCCGTCAACCAGGCCGAGGACCTCCAGGGGATGCACGGCGGCATGGACTCGGTCTTCGGACTGCACCACCTGGCGCACGCCCACAACGCCGAGACGGCGGCGGACTCGCTCGGCGGCACGGACGTGGCCGCCATGAAGGAGGCGAACGGCTGATGGACCTGACCGAGACCGCGGAGGTGGCGGCCTTCCGGGCCGAGGCGCGGGCCTGGCTGACCGCGCACGTACCGCGGCGGCCCCTCCCCTCGCTGGAGACCGCGGAGGGCTTCGAGGCGCACCGGGAGTGGGAGGCGCGGATGGCCGCCGACCGCTGGTCGGTGGTGTCCTGGCCCGAGGAGTACGGCGGCCGGGGCGTGGACCTCGAACGGTGGCTGGTCTTCGAGGAGGAGTACTGGGCGGCGGGCGCACCGGGCCGGGTCTCGCAGAACGGCATCAACCTCCTCGCCCCGACCCTCTTCGACCACGCGAGCCCCGCCCAGCGGGCCCGGGTGCTGCCCTCCATGGCGAGCGGCGAGGTGATCTGGGCGCAGGCCTGGTCCGAGCCGGAGTCGGGCTCCGACCTGGCCTCGCTGAAGTCCCGGGCCGAGCGCACGGAGGGCGGCTGGCTGCTGTCGGGGCAGAAGACCTGGTCCTCCCGGGCCGCGTTCGCGGACCGGGCCTTCGGCATCTTCCGTACGGATCCCGGTGCGGACCGGCCCCACCGGGGGCTGACGTACCTGATGTTCGGCCTGCGCGAGCCGGGGGTGACGGTGCGGCCCATCGGCCGGCTCGACGGCAAGCCCGCCTTCGCCGAACTCTTCCTCGACCGGGTCTTCGTACCCGACGAGGACGTGATCGGGGAGCCGGGGCAGGGCTGGCGGATCGCGATGGCGACGACGGGCAACGAGCGCGGGCTGACCCTGCGCTCCCCCGGCCGGTTCCTGGCCGCCGCCGACCGGCTCCTGGCCCTGTGGCGGGAGCGGGGCGACCCGGCGGACACGGCCCTGCGCGACCGGGTCGCGGACGCGGTGGTCGGGGCGCGCGCCTACGAGCTGTTCACCCGGGCCGGCGCCTCCCGCTTCGCGGCGGGCCGCGCGATCGGCGCCGAGTCCAGCCTGAACAAGGTGTTCTGGTCCGAGTACGACATGGCCCTGCACGAGACGGCCCTGGACCTGCTGGGCCCGGACGCCGAGCTGGCGGAGGGCGAGTGGGCCGAGCCGTGGGTCTTCTCCCTGGCCGGGCCGATCTACGCCGGCACCAACGAGATCCAGCGCGACATCATCGCCGAGCGGCTGCTCGGCCTCCCGAAGGGCCGCCGCTGATGCGCTTCCTGCCGACCGAGGAACAGGACGACTTCACCCGTACGCTGCGCTCCCTCCTCGGCGCCGCCGAGGTGCCCGCGGCCGTGCGGGCCTGGGCCGCCGGGGAGCACGGACCGGGGCTCGCCCTGTGGTCGCGGCTCGCGGACACGGGGCTGTTCGCGCTGGCGGTGCCGGAGGCGTACGAGGGGATGGGCCCGCTCCCGGTGGAACTGGCCCTCGGCTTCGTGGAGCTGGGCCGGGCCGGCGTCCCCGGGCCGGCCGTGGAGAGCGCGGCGGTGTCGGTGCTCCTGGCGCACCTCGGGGACGGGGCACTGGCGAAGCGTTTCCTCCCGGGGCTGGCGGCGGGTACGGCCCCGGCCACGCTGACCCTGCCGGGGGGCTCCCCGTACGCCCTGGACGCGGACGCGGCCACCTGGCACTTCACCGTCTCGGCGGCGGGGGAACTGCGCCTCGCCCCGGCCGGGAGCACCGTCGCCCCGCTGGCCTCCCTCGACCCGGCCCGCAGGCTCGGGGCCCCGGCGGACGGCGGGGAGCTCCTCGCGGCGGGCCCGGCCGTCACGGCCGCCGCGGAGGCGGCCCTGCGGTGGGCGCGGCTGCTGACGGCGGCCCAGTGCCTGGGCGTCGGCGAGGCCCTGCTCGGGCGGACCGTGGAGTACGCGAAGCAGCGCACCCAGTTCGGGACGCCGATCGGCGGTTTCCAGGCGGTCAAGCACCGGCTGGCGGACACCCTGCTGGGTCTGGAGTTCGCCCGGCCGCTGCTGTGGGCGGCGGCGCTGTCCCTGGAGCCGGGCGAGGTCGCGGCGGCGAAGCTCGCCGCGGGCGGGGCGGCGTACGCGGCCGCGCTGACCGCGCTGCAGCTGCACGGGGCCGTCGGCTACACCGAGGAGCTGGACCTGTCGCTGTGGCTGCGCAAGGCCCGGCCGCTGCGGGACGCGTGGGGCACGCCCGCGCAGTGCCGGGAGCGGGTGCTTCAGTCCCGGGAGCGGTAGTACGTCACCAGCGCGGTGTTCACCAGCACCAGGCCGGCGAACCACAGGGCCTGTGTGCGCATCCCCAGCCCGGCCAGGGCGAGGGCCGCGGACCCGAACACGACGGCCTTCACCGCGAGTACGGCCGGCAGCGGGACCGGATAGCGGGCGCGCGGCGCGGCGAAGGCCCCCCACAGCACGGCCGCGGCGCCCGCCACCACCGCCCCGAGCAGCGCGCCGACGACGATGTGGCCGCCCCACTCGTAGCCCCAGACGGCGAGCGCGAGGAGGGCGGCGACCTCCAGGAGGAAGGCGAGGAGTTCGTTGGCCCGCCGGAACGCGCGGTGGGCCGCGGAGGCGGCCGCCATCACGGGTTCCGGGCGAGGTGCAGGGCGACGGTGTAGGGCTCCTCCACCGTCCCGTCCGGGAAGAGCCCCTCCAGCCGGGCGCGCTCGGCGTCCATGAACGCGCGGGTGCCCTCCTCCCCGAGGAGCAGGAAGGCCGAGTGGCTGGAGAGGTTGGCGAGGTGGGCGTCGAGGGGGATCCGGCGCGACCAGGCGACGGTGCGGGTGGCGAATCCGGAGCCGATGCCCTGCGGGAGGGTGCGGAACCGGGTGGCACCGTCCGCCTCGAAGAACGCGCGGATGCGCGCGCCCTGTTCGGCGACCCAGGGGACGGACTCGTCTATGTCGTTCCACCAGATGGCGAGCGCCCCGCCGGGCCGCAGGACGCGGCGGGCCTCCGGGACGGCGCGGGCGGGGTCCGTCCAGTGCCAGGCCTGTGCGTACGTGACGAGGTCGAAGGCGCCGGTGGACAGGGGCAGTCGGTCCCCGTCGCCGCGGACGACCGGGATGTCCGGGTGCGCCCGCCGGAACTCGGCGGCCATCCCGTCCCCGGGCTCCACGGCGACCACCTCGGCCCCGCGCCGGCGCATCGGTCCGGTCCCGAGGCCGGTCCCGGCCCCCACGTCGGCCACCCTGGCGCCGGCGAGCGGCCGGCCGGCCAGCTCCTCGACGGCGTCGTACAGCGCTTCGGGATACCCGGGGCGGTGGGCCGCGTAGAGCGCGGCGGCCGCGTCGAAGGAACGGGCACGTGTCGTCATGTGCCCATTGTTTTCGATCGCCCTCCCCCTGACCAGCCCTTTCCTCCCACCCGCAGGCCGCCGGGGCTCGGTCTTTACAGGACACATAGGGCGATGGCCGATTTTCCCGACTTTGTAATCACATTGCCTGTCGTTTACGGTGTCGGAGGCGCGGACGAACCGCGCCTGGATTCGCGGGAGGTGATCAGCGTGCCTATTGGCAGTAGTTCCATGGCGTATACGCCACCGATCCCGCTCGACGCGCTGCGCTAGTCGCGCCTCTTTATCCCCATCCGACTTACACGGATCCGACTTATCCGGATCCGACACCGCATCGGCATGCCCCGGCACGTCCACCGGTGTCCGGGGCGCGCAGCGGTCGATCATGCACCGCAGCCCCGACTTCCCCGACTTTCCCGGCGAAACACATTCGCCACACGTTTACCGCCGAATCACGTCCGAGATCCGCGGAAGGAATGCCATGACCAACATGACGCCGACGACCCACGACAACACCCTCATGCCGGCCGAAACGGTGGAGGAGCACGCCCAGAAGGTGGAGCTGCTCCGCGAGATCAACCGGGAGATCCGCGGACTGAACCAGGAAATGGAAGACATCCGGGAAATCACCGAGGACCAGCTGAAGGTCACCGTGGAAACCCGGAGGGTGAGCGCCTGGACGGCGATTGCCGTCGTGCCCGGCGCCCTGGCGTCGCTCTACGGCTCCAATTTCGAGCACATGCCCGAGCTCCAGTTCAAGTACGGCTGGCCGGTGTTCCTCGCCGTCCTGGCGTCCACCGCGCTGGCGACCTACTTCGGGGTCAAGCGCAAGGGCTGGCTGTAGGCGGCCCGCCGCCGACCAGAGGAAGGGCAATCAAATGTCGGACAATTCCATGCGCCCCGTCCCGGCCGGGCTCACCCCGAAAGACCTCGACGCGTACTCGAACGAAGAGCTGCGCGAATTCCTCCAGGGAGTCCGCCGTTACCGGAAGGAAATGGTATTGCTCCACCGGAAGTCGGTGGAGCTCTTCGAGGGGAGCCGGGTCGCCCGGAGGGTGACCTCGTGGCTCGTGGTGTTCATGGTCCCCACGCTGCTGGGTGGTATCTACTCGGCGAACTTCCACCAGCCCGAGACCGCGCTGGTCTGGGCCTGGCCCGCCTTCCTCGCCCTGGTGGCCGGTTCGGGGATCGCCATGTTCGCGCACTTGCGGCGCAGGGGCTGCATCTAGGGAAGACGAGGATCCATGACCCGCAGCACACGGCGGGGCGGTTCGGGGGACCGCCCCCGCCGCACCGCACGCATCGCCGTCCCCTCGCTCCTCCTCGCCGTGGCCCTGCTCTTTCCGCGGCTCCTGCCCAACAGACCGGGCAACCTCGGCAGCCTGGCCGAGACCGCCCTCCCGTGGTCCGCCGTCGCGATAGTGGTCCTCCTCCTGTGGGCGGTGGCGCGCGGCACACGGCTGGGAATGGCCGCGGCCCTGGTGCCCCTCGTGGCCTGGTGCACCGTCTTCGTGCCCACCCTGGCGGCGCCGCCCCGTGCGGGGCTCGGCGACTTCAGGGCCCTGTCCTTCAACGTCGGCGGGGCCCGCACCACCCCCGAGGCCGTCGCCCGGGAGGTGATCGCCACCGGCGCCGATCTCGTCGCCCTGGAGAAGGTCCCCCTGGGGGCCGTCCCCGCGTACGAGAAGGCGCTCGCCGCGGCGTACCCCCACCACACCACCCGCAACACCCTCGGCCTGTGGTCGCGCCATCCGCTGCGCGAGGTCGAGGCGATGGACCTGGGCGGCCCCTGGCCGCACGCGATCCGGGCCGTCGCCGGGACCCCCGGTGGTGACACCGCCGTCTACACGGTGCGGCTGCCCTCCGTACGGGTCCGGGCGACCGAGGGCTTCGCCATCGGGCCCCGCGACGCGGCGGCGGCCGCACTGGCCGACCGCATCGCGCGGGATCCGGCCCCCCGCATGATGCTGCTCGGCGACCTCAACGGCAGCCTGGACGACCGGGGTCTGGCGCCCCTCGCCCGGCAGCTGGAGCCCGCGCACGAACACGCGGGCCAGGGCTTCGGGTTCACCTGGCCCGCCCCCTTCCCAGTGGTCCGGATCGACCACGTACTGCTGCGCGGCCTGGAGGCCACCACCACCAGCGTCCTGCCGGACCTGGGCAGTGACCACCGGCCCGTCCTCACCGAGGTGAGACGCACGGTGTGACGGGGCCGGGACGGGGGTGGGCCGCCGCCGGACGGATCAGGCGCGGCGCAGGGAGAGGCGCATGAGGGTGGCCGTCTGGAAGAGGAGGAGGACGGCGGTGGCGGCCTGGGCGGCCCACTGGGCGGGGCCGGTGTCCGGCCGGTCGTACGCCGCCCAGGCCGCGGCGCCCGCCAGGGCCACGCCCACCGCGACGGCGGCGACGAGGAAGCGGCCCGCGAACTCCGCCGGCGTGCCCTGGGGGACGGCGGAGCCGAGGACGAACACCCCGAGCAGGACCGGGATCCAGGGTGCTCCGGCGTCGCGCAGCAGGAAGGCGGCGCCCGCCTCCACGGCGAGGAGCAGGCAGGCGCGCAGGAGGAAGCCAGGCATGGACACATCATGCCGGGGAATCCGGCGTGCGCACCCGCCCACGGCCCGCATAAGATCCACCGCAAGGGCGGGGTCGTAGTACAGAGGTCGTTGCACCCCCCTGCAAGGGGGAAGACGCCGGTTCGAATCCGGCCGCCCCGCCCCCCTGTCCCGGCGTCTCCTTCACGGCGTCTGCGCCAGCCAGGCCGCCGCGCCCGCGAGCGCCGCCCGGCCGGCCGGCAGCGGCAGGCCCAGGAAGCCGTGGAAGACCCCTGGGTGGAGCCTGACCTCGCAGTCCACCCCCGCCTCCCCCAGCCGGCGCCCGTACGCCATCCCCTCGTCCCGCAGCAGGTCGCAGTCGGCGAGGAGGATCAGCGTGCGGGGCAGTGCGGCCAGCGCCTCCCGGCCGGCCCTCAGCGGCGAGACGTGCGGGTGCGCGGGATCGCCGCCGTACTGGTCCCAGTACCAGGCCATGTGCGCGGCGGTGTGGAAGTGGTCCCGGCCGTACGTGGTCACCGACCCGGAGCCCATCGAGGCGTCCAGCGGCGGGTACGCCAGCAGTTGCCCGGCGGCC
Source organism: Streptomyces sp. NPDC031479 (assembly GCF_055581065.1). Taxonomy (NCBI): domain Bacteria; kingdom Bacillati; phylum Actinomycetota; class Actinomycetes; order Kitasatosporales; family Streptomycetaceae; genus Streptomyces; species Streptomyces sp. NPDC031479. The sequence goes on along the minus strand of NZ_JBVIKC010000032.1, from coordinate 68,329 downwards.
AGTCCGGGTGCGCGCAGCGCGGTGACGGCGGCCAGGTTGCCGCCGCTGGAGTCCCCCGCGACCACCACCCGCCCCGGATCGCAGCCCAGCGCCTCCGCTTCGGCCCGCGCCCACAGCAGTACGCGCAGGGCGTCGTCGCAGGCGGCGGGCCAGGGGTGTTCGGGGGCCAGCCGGTAGTCGGCGGAGACGACCACCGCCCCTGAGGCGGCGGCCAGCTTCCGGCACAGGGCGTCGTGCGTGTCCAGCCCGCACATCACCCAGCCGCCGCCGTGGAAGTACACGGCGAGCGGCCGGCCGGCGGCTCCCGGCGCGGGGTCGTAGATCCGCACCGGGACCCCGCCCGCGTCGGCGTCGCGCACCGAGGCGACCTCGGGTCCGGGCGGGCCGGGCACGGCCGCCGCCCGCAGGGCCGTCACGTCCCCGGGTCCGGGGAAGACCGCCGCCATCGCGTCGCACAGCCCCCGCGCGGCGGGGGAGAGCCGCCCGCTCATCCGGCCGTCATCCCGCCGTCGACCGCGAACTCGGTCCCCGTCACGTACGAGGAGGCGTCCGAGCACAGGAACAGCACCAGCTCCCCGACCTCCCGGGGCCGCCCCATCCGGCCCAGCGGCACGTGCGACCAGTCCCGTCCGGCGACCGCCTCGGCCACCATCGGGGTGTCGATGGCCCCCGGGTGCACGGAGTTGACCCGGATCCCGTCCCCGGCCAGGTCCAGCGCGGCGGACCGGGTCAGCCCGCGCAGGGCGAACTTGGTGGACCCGTAGGCCGCGTGGCCGGGTATGCCGACCAGGCCCGCCGTGGAGGAGATGTTGACGACCGAGCCGCCGCCGGCCGCCCGCAGCACGGGCGCGACGGCCTGGATGCCGAGGAAGGGCCCCAGCAGGTTGACCCGGAGCAGTTCCTCGAAGCCCTGCGCGCTCTGCTCCTCCACGTGCGCGGTGCGCCACAGGGCGGCGTTGTTGACGAGTGCCGAGACGGTCCCGAAGGCGGCCACCGCCTCCCGCACCACCTCGGCCCAGCTGCCCGCGTCGGCCACGTCGTGCCGTACGTAGAGCGCGCGGTCCCCCAGTGCGGCGGCGACCGCCCGGCCCTCCTCCTCGCGGACGTCGGTGACGACGACCCGCGCCCCGGCCTCCGCGCACAGCCGGGCCTCCTCGGCGCCCTGGCCGCGTCCGGCGCCGGTGATCACGACGACCTTCCCGTCGAGTGAGATCACGGCTCAGCCCTCCAGTTCCAGGGCGCGGAAGTGCGGGATGACCTTCTCGCCCCACTGCCGGATGGTCTCCATGCAGGCCTCCTGCGGGACGGTGCCCATCTGGATCAGGCACATGACCTCGTCGACGCCGATCTCGCGCAGCTGCTCGACGTAGGCGATGGCCGTCTCGGCGCTGCCGTAGGCGTGGTCGGCGTTGTAGGTGCCGGTGTCGACCGGGCGGGCGGGGATGTTCGCCTCGTGCAGCCGGGCGACGAGCTCCTCGCGGCCCCGGTCGAGGGCGCCCACGTGGTCCTCGTCCTCGGCGTAGCCCGTCGGGGCGGGCGCGTTGCCGTACCAGTGGGCGATGGACTCGGCGAAGAAGCGCTGCCCGCGCGTGCCCAGGCGCAGCGCGCGCTCGGCGTCGTCGAGGACGATCGTGGGGCAGAGGGCGGAGAGGTGGTCGTTGACCCGGTCCGAGACGAGGCGCTCGCCGGTGCGGGCGGCGATGGCCTCGTCGTAGACCTTGCGCATGGCGCGGACGTCGTCGGCGCCGGCGAAGCCCATCACCAGGGCTCCGATGCCCAGTTCGGCGGCGAGCTTGAGGGTGTCGTGCTTGGAGCAGGCCATGAACAGGGGCGGGTGCGGGTCTTGCACCGGGCGGGGCAGGACCGCGCCGGGGCCGATGTCGAGCGACCCGTGCCATGCGAACTCCGGCTCCCGCCAGGCGGCGGAGAAGATCCGCAGCGCCTCCTCCATCTGCGGGTAGGTGTCCTCGGGGTTCACCCCGTACATGGACATCTCCTGGCGGGTGGCCCCTCGCCCGGCACCGATGTCGACGCGGCCGCCGGAGAGCACGTCGAGCATGGCGGCCCGCTCGGCGACGCGCACCGGGTGCTGGTAGGCGAAGGGCATGGTGACCACGCCGTGGCCGATACGGATCTTCCGCGTCCGGGCGGCGACCCAGGTCAGGAAGATCTCGGAAGCGCTCATGTGGGCGTACTGGGTCAGGGAGTGGTGTTCCACGGCCCAGATCCGGTCGAAGCCCATCTCCTCGGCGAACACGGCCTGTTCGACGCAGTCGTGGATGACCTGGCGTTCGCGTTCGGGGGTGGGGTCGACGAGCTGCGCCTCGAAGATCATCGAGAACTTCACGGTGCGGTCCCTCCATCCAGCTGTGGGGGCAGGTTTTTGCAGATATTTCGATTAGGAATACTTCTAGCAGTCATATCCTGTCAGGGGAAGGGCATCGCGGGGACCGGCCATAGACTGCGCTGCGTGGCAGACGAGACGAACACGCGCACGCTCCCGGCGACCAGCTGGGCGGTGCTCGGCCTGCTCTCCTTCGGTGAGGAGCTGTCGGGCTACGACCTGAAGAAGTGGTCGGACTGGTCGCTGCGCTTCTTCTACTGGAGCCCGTCCTTCAGCCAGATCTACAGCGAGCTCAAGCGGCTGGAGAAGGCCGGCTACGCCTCCTCGCGGATGGTCGCCCAGGACACCGGCACCCGCGACAAGCGCGTGTACCGGATCACCGACGAGGGCATGGCCGCCGTACGGGAATGGGCGCGCGAGGCACCGGTCGACCCCCCGGTCCTCAAGCACGGGCCGATGCTGCGGCTGTGGCTGGGCCACCTGCTGGAGCCGGAGCAGATGCGCGAAATCCTGCTCCAGCACCAGGAGTTCGCGGAACGGATGCGCCGCCGCGCGGTGGCGGACGTGGAGGGGGCCCAGGACGAGGCCGCATGGGCCTACCCCACCCTCACCCTCAAGTGGGCGGAGCGGTACTACGCCTCCGAGCGCGACCTGGCCGTCGCCATGCTCGCGGACATCGAGGCGCTCGCCCCGGCCCCGGAGTCCGGCACCCGCCCGTAGGCGCGCCGGAAGTAGAGCAGCGCCCCGGTCACCGCCGAGGAGCTGACCGCCTGGGCCCCGTACCGTACCTGGGCTCGGCGGTGCTGACCTGCAGGCGCTGCTCGCGTCCGGGGACCGGGAGGCCTGCGCACGGCACCTGCCGGGGCTGGCGGACGGGTCGGCGGTGGGGGCGCTGGCCTGGGCGGAGGGCCCGGACGACGGTTCCGCGACCGGTTCCGCGACCGGGGACGGACCCGGGGCCGGGCCCGCGGCGGGGCGTGGCGGGTGGGAGGACGGGGACCTCGTCACCCGGGCCGAGCCCGCCGGATCCGGCTGGCTGCTCACCGGCACCAAGCGGTACGTCCTGGCCGGCCCCCGGGCGACCCCTGCTGGTCCTCGCCCGGGTCCGCGACCTGGCCTGCTCCGAGGCGTACGCGTACGTCGCGGGCGAGATGATCCAGCTGCACGGCGGGATCTGCATCACCTGGGAGCACGAGGCGCACACCTTCTTCAAGCGCGCCCACGGCTCGGCGCAGCTCTTCGGTCCGCCCGCCGCCCACCGGGAGCGGCTGGCCGCACATCTGGGGTACGCCCCGGCCCGCTGACGTACCCTCGGGCCCATGACGGGCAGCGCCATGGACCTCCACGCGGTGCGAGCAGCCGCTCCGGCACTCGTGAACCTCTACAAGAGCGCCGGGGTGTCGCTGCGCGAGCACGGACTGGACGGTGGCCGGGCCGCCGTCTACCTGGTGCTGGACTACTCCGGATCGATGCGCCCCTACTACGCGGACGGCACCGTGCAGGCCCTCGCCGACCGGGTGCTGGGCCTGTCCGCGCACCTCGACGCCGACGGCCGGATCCCGGTCGTCTTCTTCTCCACCGAGGTGCACGCGGTGGAGGAGGTCCGCCTCGGCGGGCACGAGGGCCGGGTCACCGCCATAGCCGCCGGCCTCGGCCACATGGGGAAGACGGCGTACGACGCGGCCATGGACGCGGTCATCGACCACTACCTGGACGCGGGAACGCGCGAACCGGCGCTGGTCGTCTTCCAGACCGACGGCGGCCCGCTCAGCAAGCCCGCCGCGGAGCGGTACCTGTGCAAGGCGTCCCGGCTGCCGCTGTTCTGGCAGTTCGTCGGCTTCGGGAACACCCGGAGCAGCCAGTTCGACTTCCTGCGCCGACTGGACGAACTGCCCGTCCCGGCCCTGCGGGCGGTGGACAACGCCGGCTACTTCCACGCGGGCCCCGACCCGCGGACCGTGCCGGACGCCGTGCTCTACGACCGGCTCCTCGGGGAGTTCCCGGCCTGGCTGCGGGCGGCGCGCGCGGCGGGGATCGTGCGCGCCTGAGCGGCGGGCGACGGGGGCCGCGCTTTCATGGGGCCATGAAGACGAACAACTGGGCAGCGTTCGAGCAGGCGGAACCCGAGTTCGCGGCGGCCGTGCGGGCCCGCTTCGCGCAGTACCCGCACCATGTCCTGGGCACCCTGCGCAAGGACGGCTCGCCCCGCCTGAGCGGGCTGAACGTCGACTTCCGCGGCGGGGAGCTGTGGCTGGGCATGATGCCGGGCTCGCTGAAGGCCCTCGACCTCCAGCGCGATCCGCGGTTCGCCCTGCACACCAACCCCGGCGGCGGCGAGGACATGCCCGACGGGGACGTGCGGATCTCCGGGCGGGCGGTGGAGCTCGTGGACCCGCCGGAGCTGCACCGCTACGCGGAGGAGACCGAGTCCCCGCACCCCTTCCACCTCTTCCACGCCGAGCTGAGGGAGGTCGTGCGGGTCTCGGTGGAGGGCGAGGAGCTGGTGGTGCGGACGTGGACCCCGGCGCACGGGCTGCACACCCTGCGCCGGGGCAACGACGACGAACCCGCCCGGGAGGACCCCGTCAGCTGAACGGCAGGCCCGGGAGCGGGCCGCGGACCGGACCGCCGGCCGGCAGGCCGCCGACCGGTCCGAGGGCGGCCGGGTCCACGTCCACCCAGTTCCGGTCGATGTTGATCGTCACCCCGCCGTACGAGGCGTCGTGGTCCCCGCGGAACTGGTGGGCCCGGCGCGGCCCGGCCCACTGCGCGGTGTGCTCGGGCAGGCCCATGTCGGCGTCGGTGACGGAGGCCGCCAGGTTCCAGCGGGCCACCCACAGCACGTCCGGCATGGCCTGCGGGGCCTGCTGGTAGTGGGCACTGAGCGCCCTGGCCCCGGAGCTCGCGGAGACGTACGCCGCCGCGCGGTAGCCCAGCTCGTGCAGGCGGACCGTCCAGGCGGTGAGGTAGGCGACGACGGGGGCGTCCCAGGTGGCCCGGTCGGTGTAGTTCTCCAGGTCGTTGTAGAGCACCGTGCCCGCGTCCAGGCCGAGCGAGCGGGCCGCGTCGGCGGCGCCGTCGGCCGCCTCCCGGCCCTGGTCGTTGGCCCGGGAGGGGTCGGTGGACAGGCCGGTGCTGGAGCTGTTCCAGGGCTGCGGTCCCACCCAGATCGGCATCAGGTGCCAGCCGGCCGCGGCCTGCTTGCGGACCCAGCCCGCCGTCAGCTGCGGCTGGGCGCAGGCGCGGGCCCGGCCGCCGATGTAGATGCCGACCGCGCCGAAGGGGGAGTCGGCGTGCCAGGCGTCCATCGCCCGCTGGGTCGGGGCGGTGCAGGCGTCGAAGCCGGTGCCGGTGAAGGCCTGCTGGGTGGCGCGGGGTGCCGCCGCCGGGCCCGCGGCGGTGACCACCGGCGCGGTGGCGGGGGCCGGTGCGCCCTCCGGAGCGGCGGCCCGGGCCAGCATGCCCCGTACGGCGGCCGGGTCCTCCCCGTAGGAGAGGGTGGCCATCACCCCGGTCCCGCGCAGGGCGTAGCGCAGCTCGCCGCTGTCGGCGTCGGCGGGCGGCAGCGCGGTGCCGGCGTCGACGGGGAAGGTGGGGATGTCGGCGCGGGGCGGGGCGCCGTCGATGGGCTCCAGGTGCAGGGTGTCGGCGCGGTGGGCGACGGCCCGGCCGGAGGCGCATTCGGCCTGGGTGCCGGCGTGCCCGAGGTAGAGCGCGGGGCGGTCCAGGCGCAGGCAGGCGTCGGGGTGGCGGTCGAGGTCGACGACCTGCCAGCCGGCGGGGAGGGTGAGGTGCAGCCCCTGGTAGTCGACGGTCCGCCCGCCGTCGGCGCCCGCGGCGGCGACGGCGGGCGACAGGGGGGCGACGGGCAGCAGCAAGGCGGCGCCGAGCAGGCACCGCAGCAGCGTTCGGGAGGGCATGGCGCCCACAGTTACCAGACCCCGGCCCCGTCAACCGCGGTCCTCCGAGGCGCAGATCCTCCGTACGGCCTACCGCGCCCGGCCGCCGTCCCGCCCCGCGCGCGTCCCCGGCCGGGCCGCACCGACCGACCCCCACGCGGCCGGTGCGGCCCCACCCCCCTCGGGCCGGGGGCGGCGTCCGGGCGTCTCCCCCGGTCCCCGGACTCCCCCCCCCACGAGCCGGGGGGCCACCCCAACGAGTGGTCCCCCGGCCCCCGCCGCGCCGGGCGCGGCGCCCCCGGACCCGGCCCCCGGCCCTCGCCCCCGCCTCACCCACACGGGTGAGGCCGGGGCGGCGCCCCGCCGCCGCCCGGGCTCACTCCGGCGGGCAGTAGCCCGTCGAGGTCGGCGGCACGAACACGGCGTACAGGACCAGGTCCCCCGAGACCTCCACCTCGGTCCCCGTGTACCCGAAGTTCGTTTCCTCGAAGTTCAGGTGCCCCGGCAGGGCCGTCTCCTTCACCGGCTTCCCGAGGTGCAGGACGGTGATCCTCCCCCTGCAGTCCCGTACGTCCGGGGGCCGGCTCCCCTCGACGAAGCCGTTGTCCGGGCCGACCGTGAACTCCCGGTCCTCGACCGGCTCGTACCGGTACGAGAGGCTGTAGAGCCGCCCGGTCACCGGGTCCCTGTTCACCTCCCTCGTCATCACCACCCGGAACTGGGCCACGGACACCTTCTGCGCCCCGCACGGCCGGTGCAGGGAGTCCGGGCGGAAGTGCACGCCGTCGGACTCGGCGGCCAGGCCGTGCTTCTGCCCGTAGGACTCGCCTTCGAGGCCCCTGAGATAGGCGGCCCGGGCGGCCTCGTCCATGTCGTCGGTGCTCGTGCAGGTGGGCGTCGGGGTGGGCGTCGGCGACGGACTTTCGGACGGGGTCGGGGTCGGCGTCGGGGTCGGCGTCGGCGTCGGGGACGGGCTCGGGGTCGGCGTCGCGGCCCGGCTCGTCGTCCCGGCCCGCGTGCCCCCCGACGGGCCGGGCCGCGCGTCCGCCGAGCGGCCGGAGCAGCCGGCGGCGGCGGTGAGCAGGCAGGCGGCCAGGACAGGGGCGGCGAACCCTCGTAATCGGCGCATCGGGCATCCTCCCGGACATGTGAGGACGGGTCGCTCCCGAGCGTGACAGGGCGGGCCCGCGCGCACATCCGTAGGACCACCTACGTAAGTGCGTATCCGCGCGTGCGCCGGCTCGCTACGCTTCTTCTCCTCGCCAGTCGCAGGGGGGCTCATCATGACCAGGACCGGGCCGGTGGGCCGGGAGGCCGAACTGCGGCTCCTCGACGAGGTCCTCGCCGGGCGGGGCACGGACGGCCCCCGCGTGGTGGACCTGACCGGCGCGGCGGGCATCGGCAAGAGCCGGCTGCTGACGGAGCTGTGCTTACGGGCCCGGTCGCGCGGCATGGGCGTGCTGCGCGGCCGGGCCACCGAGTACGAACGGCACACCCCCTACGGGCTGTTCACCGACGCCTTCGCCGACCTGGACCCGGAGCTGCTGCACCCCGGCACCGGCCCCGCGGCCGCCCTCGCCGCCGCCGCGGCGCCCGTGCTCCGGGGCATAGGGGACGGGGGCGGCGGGGGCGGGCACTCCGGCGGCCGGGACCCCGGCGGCTGGGACACCGGGGACGGTCCCGTCGGCGGCGGGGGCCCCGGCCGCGGGCATCCCGCGCCCCGGGAACCCGACGGCGGCCCCACCGGCGGAGCCCGCTCCCGGCCCGCCGCCTCCCCGGACGCCGACCCGGCCGCCGCCGCGCATGCCGCCGCGCACGCCGACCGGTACACCGACCGCTTCGCCGTGCACCGGGCCACCGCCCGCCTGCTCGCCGCCCTCAGCCGTACCGGATCGGGGCTGCTCGTCGCCCTGGACGACCTCCACTGGGCGGATCCCGCCTCCCTGGAACTCCTCGACCACCTCGTCCGGCACCCCCCGCACGCCCCCGTCCTCACCGCCGTCGCCCGGCGCGACCGCCAGACCTCGGCCTCGCTCGCCGCCGCCCTGACCCGCGGGGTGGACACCGGCGCGGTGCTCCGGCTCGGCCTGGGCCCGCTGCCCGAGCGGGACTGCGTCGAGCGGCTCGCCCCCGGGCTCCGGGCGGACCGGGCCACCCGGCTCTACGCGGCCAGCGGGGGCAACCCGCTGTACTTCCTGACCCTGCTCCAGGTCCAGGACCCCGGCGCCGGGGCACGTTCCCCGCTCGGCGGACTCGGCTCGCTGCTGCTGGACGAACTGACCCCGCTGACCCCGGCCCAGCGCCGCACCGTCGAGGCTGTGGCCGTGCTCGGCGACCACGCCACCCCCGCGCTGCTGGCGGAACTCGCCCCGGGCCCCGCCGGGGAACTCGACGCCACCCTGCGGGCGCTGGCCCTGCGCGACCTGGTGCGGCCCGGCCCCGCCGGGAGCTGGACCCTGCGCCACCCGGTGCTGCGCACGGTCGTCCACGAGAACGCCGACCACCGGCGCCGCATCCGCATGCACCGCACCGCCGCCGAGGCGCTGGCCCGCGCCGGGGCCCCGGCGCCCGTCCGGGCCCACCACGTCGAGCACGCGCTCACCGACTGGGACCCGGCCGGTGCCGCCGTACTGCTGGAGGCGGCCGCGCTCGCCGCCGCCACCGCCCCCGCGAGCTCCGCGCACTGGCTCGCGGCCGTCCTGCGGGTGCTGCCGGACGGGCCCCGGTACGCCGGGCAGCGCCTCGCCCTGATGCTGGACCGGGCCCGGGCCCTGAGCGTCTGCGGCGAACTGCGCGCGGGGCGCGACCTGCTGGCCGAAATGATCGAGGCGGTACCGCCGGACGACGAGAGCGGGCTGCGCCCGGCCGCGGTCACCCTGTGCGCCTCGCTGGAGCGCCACCTCGGCCGGTACGCGCGGGCCGAGGCGCTGCTGCGCCGGGAGCTGTCGCGCAGCCCCGCCCCGCCGCCTTCCGACCTGCTGGCCCTCGGCATCGAACTCGGTTCCTCCGCCCCGCACTCCACCCCGTACCCCGCGGTCCGCGCCGACGTCCTGCGCACCCGCGGGCTGGCCCGCCGGCTGGGCGACGCGGCCGCCGAAGCGGACACCCTGGCCCTGATGGCGCTGGGCGAGGCCTACGAGGGCGGGCTCGACGCCGCCGCGCGGTACGCCGACCGGGCCGACGCCCTGCTGGAGACCCTCGCCGACCGGGACCTGGCCCTGCGGGGGGAGTCCCGGGCCCGGCTCAGCGCCGCCTCGTTCTACCTGGAGCGCTACGGGGAGGCCCAGCGGCACGCCGACCGGGGACTGGCGCTCGCCCGCCGGGCCGGCCCCCCGCACATCCTGTCGCACCTGCTGCAGTGCAAGGCCAACGTGCTGATGAGCACCTGCCGGCTGCACCCGGCGCTGGAGCTCGTCGAGGAGGCCGAGACCATCGCGCGCGGGATCGGCAACCCGGACCTGCTGGCCCTCGCACTCACCAACAAGGCCCAGGTGCTGCTCGCCTCCCTGCCGCCGGGGGACCCGGAGTCGCTCGCCGTCGCCGAGGAGGCGGCGGCCGTCGCGGGCCCGCGCACCAGCTGGTGGGCCTCTCTGGCCTGGTGCGTGCTCGGGTACGCGGCCCTGTTCGCCGGGAAGCCCGAGCGGGCCCGCACGGCCGTGCTCCGGGCGGCCCGCCCCGACCTGTCGGGGCTCCAGCCGTCGATGCGCCCGCTGTTCCTGGAGGCCCTGGTGACGGCCACCGTCGCGGGCGGCGACCTCGACTCGGCCGACGGCTGGGCCGCCCTGGCCACCGCGGACGCACAGCGGCTCGGGCTGCCCACGCAGCGGGCCTCGGCGCTGCGCAGCACCGCGCAGGTCCTGGCGGCCCGGGGCAGGACCGCCGAAGCGGCCGAGGCGTACGCGGGCGCGGCGCGGGAGGCGGCCCGCTCCGGGGCCACCCTGTGGGAGGCCCAGTCCCTGCTGCTCGGCGCCTCCGTGGCGGCGGACGGCCCGGCGGAGGCGATGTGGCACCGGGGCCGCGGCCTGGCGGAGTCGGGCGGCGCCCACCTCCTGACGGGCCTGGCGGACCTGATCCGCCCGTCAGCGCCCGCCGCTCCCCCGCCCGCGCCCACGCCCCCGCTGCCCGGTCTCACCCCCCGGGAACGGGAGATCGCCGCCCTGGTCGCCGAGGGCCTCACGACGGCGGCCATCGCGGCCCGCCTCCACCTGAGCCCCCGTACGGTGGACACCCACCTCTCCCACATCTACCGCAAGACCGGCGTCACGACCCGCGCCGCCCTGGCGGCCCTCACGGCCCGCGCGTCCCCGCCCCGTTGAGTTCGTGCCCGGCGCCCCGCCCCCGTCACCGGAAGCACCGGGAACCACCCGGCGCCGGTACGGGCCGGGCCCTCGCGGCCCGTACGGCCTACCGCGCGGCGGCGGCCCGCACCATGTGCACGTCCACCGGGTCCTGGGCCTCGACGGTGAATCCGTACCGCTCGTACAGCCCCCTCGCGGCGCTCCCCAGCAGCACGGTCAGCCGCACTTCGGCCCCCTCGGCGTCGGCCCGCGCCAGCACACCCTCCAGTATCCGGGTCCCGATCCCCCGCCCCTGGTGCGCCGCGTCCAGGTAGAAGTGCTCCAGCACCAGTCCGCCCCGCGCCGGCCGCACGGTGAGACTCCCCACCGGCTCCCCGCCGGCCTCGATGACCCGGGAGTGCTCACCGCCGAACGAATCCCGGATCAACTGCCGGGCCCGATGGTGGTCGTAGCGCCCGAGCCGCTCCAGGTCGTCCCGCATCACGGCCGCCTTCAACTCGGCGACCCACTCGACGTCCCCGTCCCTCACGGCCCGCACCCGTAAATCCATCCCACCAGTATCACCAGCCACTCCCGGGGGCGTTGTCAGTGGTGCCGCCTACCGTGGACACAGGCATCGGTGATCACTGTCTCCGGGGGGAAAGCCATGAACCACACACGCATCACCCGCACGGCCATGACGCTCACAGCGGCGGCCGCGGCACTGGTACTGACCACAGGGGTGGTCCAGGCATCCGCGGCGGAGGGGGAAGTGATCTCCTACCCGGGCCCCGACGGCCTGATCTGGGTGCCGGAGATCACCGGTTCCAGCGGCTTCGTCTCGGGCGGCCTCGCCTCCTACCTGGACACCTTCACCACCTTCGCCTGCGAGGGCGGCGGCAGCATCGAGGTGTCGTTCCGCCTCGACAACCACCCGGACCGCAACCCGGCCCCCTTCACCCTGGACTGCCCGACGGGCACCCCGGCGACCATCACCGTCCCCCTCGGCACCGGCCTGTCCGGCGGCTTCGGCGCCGCGGTGACGGCCTCCACCCCGACCACCCGCTGGGGCGCCGTGGTGGTCCAGCCCGAATAACCACCCCCTGGCCGGCGCCCGCCCCTCCCCACGGGCTCCTGGACCGCACCGAACGTATCGCCATTCGCGAATAGCGGCCAGGTTTGCAGGATGGGTTCACTCCTTGGCGTCGCATACCGTGGGGGTCAACGGAGCACGCAGAACGTCCGGGAGGCAGCGTGAGCGGCAGTGAGTGGACCAGCGTGTCAATGCCGTACCTGACCCCACGCGCGTCCGGCGCCACCGATGCATGGACCGAAGAGTCCCGGGCCGCAGGCCGGCGGGGAAGCCAGCGCATCGTCCACGCCGGGGAGGTCCCGGCGCCACCTGCCGTCGCGGCCCTCCTCGGCATCGGGTACGGGGACACCGTCGTCGTACGCCGCCGAATCATCGAACTCGACGGCGAACCGACCGAACTGACGGACACCTACTACCCCGCGGCCATCGCGTCGGGCACCCCCCTGTCCGCCACGGGAAAGATCCGCGGCGGCGCCGTGACCCTGCTCGCTGCCCTCGGGCACACCGGCGTACGGGTCGTCGAGAACGTGACGGCCAGGATGCCGGGCGACGAGGAACGTGATCACCTGCGCCTCGGACCTGGCCAACCGGTACTCCAGCTCTCCCGCACCACCTACGACGCGGAGGACCGGCCGATCCAGGCAGACGTGATGGTCATGCCCGCCAACCGCCAGCAGCTGCGCTACGAGATCAGGATCGGATGACCGTGCCCAACTCCGAGACCGAGGGGCTCGATCCGCGACCGCTCCACGCCCGCATCGCCGCCGACCTCCGCGACGAGATCATGAGCGGCAGTCTCGCACCGGGGGCGAAGCTGCCCTCGACCACGCAACTGAAGGCCCGCTTCGACGCGTCCAACGCCACGATCCAGAAGGCCGTTCAACTCCTGAAGGACGAAGGTCTGGCAGTCGGCCGTGCCGGAGCCGCGGTCACCGTACGGGAGAACCGGCAGCGAACCGTCCGGCCCGCGAGATCCCTCGCAGGGACGGAGGACGGAGGGGCGTACCCCTGGCTCGCCGAAGTCGCAGAGCAAGGGGCGGCCGCACGCAGCACGCTGCTCGCGGTCGAAACCGTGGTGGTCGCCGGCGATGTCGCGGAAGCGCTGGGGTGCCCGGAGGGCAGTCCGGCGGTATGCCGCCGACAGCTGATCAGCATCAACGATGAACCTGCGGAGCTGGTGAGCTCCTACTACCCGCCGGACATCGCCGACGGCACACCGCTGGCCGAACCGCGCAGGATCAGAGGGGGCACCCCGACGCTCCTCGCCGGACTGGGATTCCCTCCCCGCCGAAGCGTCGACCGGGTCTCCGCCAGGGTCGCGACGCAGAAGCAGTACACGTCGCTGCGGCTGCCGGGTGATCTTCCGGTCCTGCGCACCCTCCGCACGGTGTACGGGGACGGAGGCCGCCCCGTGGAGGTCACCGTCATGGTGAAGGCCGGACACCTCTACGAGCTCCGGTACGAGTTCACCCCCGAGTAGCTCGCCCCCGAACGCCACCGCGCCCGCCATCCCTGGTCGGGGACATGGCGGGCGCGGTGTCAGAATTCCGCACGTCGTTGTACGGACCGTATGAGGGGTCCCGCCCCGGACGGGGCGGGGGCAACGGTGGTTACACCGTCAGGGAGCGGTCCGTCGGCTTGACCGGGTACGGGAGGGCGCTGCTGCCGGTCAGGAAGCGGTCCACGCCGCGGGCGGCCGAGCGGCCCTCCGCGATGGCCCAGACGATCAGCGACTGGCCGCGGCCCGCGTCACCGGCGACGAAGACGCCGTCGACGTTGGTCGCGTAGGCGGCGTCGCGGTCGATGTTGCCGCGCGCGTCCAGCTCCAGCCCGAACTGCTGGACCAGGCCGTTCGCCTGGTCGGTGCCCGTGAAGCCCATCGCCAGGGTGACCAGCTGCGCGGGGAGGACGCGCTCGGTGCCCGGCTTCTGGACGAGCTTGCCGTCCTCGAAGGCGACCTCGACCAGGTGGAGCGACTGGACGTTGCCGTCCTCGTCGCCCTCGAAGTGGGTGGTGGAGACGGAGTAGACCCGCTCGCCGCCCTCCTCGTGCGCCGAGGTGACCTTGTAGAGCATGGGGAACGTCGGCCAGGGCTGGTTGGAGTTCCGGTCCTCGCCCGGCTTCGGCATGATCTCCAGCTGGGTGACCGAGGCCGCGCCCTGGCGGTGGGCGGTGCCGACGCAGTCCGCGCCGGTGTCGCCGCCGCCGATGACGACCACGTGCTTGCCCTCGGCGGTGATCGGCGGGGCCAGGAAGTCGCCCTCCTGGACCTTGTTCGCGAGGGGGAGGTACTCCATCGCGAGGTGGATGCCGTTCAGCTCCCGGCCGGGGACCGGCAGGTCGCGGGAGACGGTGGCGCCCGCCGCGATGACCACCGCGTCGAACCGCTTGCGCAGGTCGGTGGCGGTGATGTCACGGCCGACCTCGATGCCCGTGCGGAACTTGGTGCCCTCCGCGCGCATCTGCTCGATGCGGCGGTTGATGTGCACCTTCTCCATCTTGAACTCGGGGATGCCGTAGCGCAGCAGCCCGCCGATGCGGTCGGCGCGCTCGTACACCACCACGGTGTGGCCGGCCCGGGTCAGCTGCTGGGCGGCGGCCAGACCGGCGGGACCGGAGCCGATGACGGCGGCGGTCTTGCCGGACAGGCGCTCGGGCGCCTGCGGGGTGACGTCGCCGTTGTCCCAGGCCTTGTCGATGATCGAGACTTCGACGTTCTTGATGGTGACGGCCGGCTGGTTGATGCCGAGCACGCACGCCGACTCACAGGGGGCCGGGCACAGGCGGCCCGTGAACTCCGGGAAGTTGTTCGTCGCGTGCAGCCGCTCCGACGCCGCCGCCCAGTCCTCGCGGTACGCGTAGTCGTTCCACTCGGGGATCAGGTTCCCGAGCGGGCAGCCGTTGTGGCAGAACGGGATGCCGCAGTCCATGCAGCGCCCGGCCTGCTTGCTGATGATCGGGAGCAGCGAGCCCGGGACGTAGACCTCGTTCCAGTCCTTCAGCCGGTCGGCGACGGGACGGGAACAGGCGGTCTCGCGGGGGGTGGTGAGGAAGCCCTTCGGGTCAGCCATGGGTCGCCGCCTCCATCATCTTCTCCGTGGTCTCGGACTCCGAGAGTCCGGCCAGCTCGGCGGCGTCCTTGGCGGCGAGCACTGCCTTGTACGTGGTGGGGATGATCTTGCTGAAGCGGTCCACCGCGGCGTCCCAGTCAGCCAGGAGCTTCGCGGCCACGGTCGAGCCGGTCTCCTCCTCGTGGCGGCGCACCACATCGTGCAGCCACTGCTTGTCGGCGTCGGAGAGGTCGGTCTCGACCGCCTCCGTGTTGCCGACGTTGACGTTGTTCCGGTCGAGATCGATGACGTACGCGACGCCGCCCGACATGCCCGCCGCGAAGTTGCGGCCGGTCTCGCCCAGGACGACCGCCCGGCCACCGGTCATGTACTCGCAGCCGTGGTCGCCCACGCCCTCCGAGACGACCAGGGCGCCGGAGTTGCGGACGCAGAAGCGCTCGCCGGTGCGGCCGCGCAGGAACATCTCGCCGCCGGTGGCTCCGTAGCCGATGGTGTTGCCGGCGATGGTGGAGTACTCGGCGAGGTGGTCGGCGCCGCGGTCCGGGCGGACCACGATCCGGCCGCCGGAGAGGCCCTTGCCGACGTAGTCGTTGGCGTCGCCCTCCAGGCGGAGGGTGACGCCCTTCGGCAGGAAGGCGCCGAAGGACTGGCCGGCGCTGCCGGTGAAGGTGAGGTCGATGGTGTTGTCGGGCAGGCCCGCACCACCGAACTTCTTCGTGACCTCGTGGCCGAGCATGGTGCCGACGGTCCGGTTGATGTTGCGGATCGCGACCTGGGCGCGGACCGGCTGGGCCGCCTCCGCCGTCCCGGCGTTCAGCGCGTCGGCCGCGAGCTTGATCAGCTCGTTGTCCAGGGCCTTCTCCAGACCGTGGTCCTGCTCGATCAGGGCGTGGCGGACCGCGCCCTCGGGCAGCTCCGGCACGTAGAAGAGGGGTGCGAGGTCGAGCCCCTGCGCCTTCCAGTGCGTGACGGCCTTGCTGGTGTCGAGGAGCTCGGCGTGACCGACGGCCTCCTCGATCGTGCGGAAGCCCAGCTCGGCGAGGATCTCGCGCACCTCCTCCGCGATGAACTCGAAGAAGTTGACGACGAACTCGGGCTTGCCGGAGAAGCGGTCGCGCAGGACCGGGTTCTGGGTGGCGATGCCGACCGGGCAGGTGTCCAGGTGGCAGACGCGCATCATGACGCAGCCGGAGACGACGAGCGGCGCGGTCGCGAAACCGAACTCCTCGGCGCCGAGCAGCGCGGCGATGACCACGTCGCGGCCGGTCTTGAGCTGGCCGTCCGTCTGGACCACGATGCGGTCGCGCAGCCCGTTGAGCAGCAGGGTCTGCTGGGTCTCGGCGAGGCCGAGCTCCCAGGGGCCGCCCGCGTGCTTGAGCGAGGTGAGCGGGGAGGCGCCCGTTCCGCCGTCGTGGCCGGAGATGAGGACGACGTCCGCGTGGGCCTTGGAGACACCGGCGGCCACGGTCCCGACGCCGACCTCGGACACGAGCTTCACGTGGATGCGCGCGGCCGGGTTGGCGTTCTTGAGGTCGTGGATCAGCTGGGCCAGGTCCTCGATGGAGTAGATGTCGTGGTGCGGCGGCGGGGAGATGAGCCCCACGCCCGGCGTCGAGTGACGCGTCTTGGCGACCCACGGGTAGACCTTGTGGCCGGGCAGCTGGCCGCCCTCACCGGGCTTGGCGCCCTGCGCCATCTTGATCTGGATGTCGTCCGCGTTGACCAGGTACTCGGAGGTGACGCCGAAGCGGCCGGAGGCGACCTGCTTGATCGACGAACGCCGCGCCGGGTCGTACAGGCGGTCCGGGTCCTCGCCGCCCTCACCGGTGTTGGACTTGGCGCCCAGCTGGTTCATGGCGATGGCGAGGGTCTCGTGCGCCTCCTTGGAGATGGAGCCGTACGACATGGCGCCGGTGGAGAAGCGCTTGACGATCTCGGAGACCGGCTCGACCTCGTCGATGGAGATCGAGGGGCGGTCCGAGGCGAAGCCGAACAGGCCGCGGAGCGTCATCAGGCGCTCGGACTGCTCGTTCACCCGGTCGGTGTACTGCCGGAAGATGTCGTACCGGCGGTTGCGGGTGGCGTGCTGGAGGCGGAAGACCGTCTCCGGGTCGAAGAGGTGCGGCTCGCCCTCGCGGCGCCACTGGTACTCGCCGCCGATCTCCAGCGCGCGGTGCGTGGCCGCGATGCCTGAGGCCGGGTACGCCTTGGCGTGGCGGGCGGCCACCTCCTTGGCGACGACGTCCAGGCCGGCGCCGCCGATCTTGGTGGCGGTGCCGCTGAAGTAGGTGCCGACGAACTCCTCGTCGAGGCCGACGGCCTCGAACACCTGGGCGCCGCGGTAGGAGGCGACCGTGGAGATGCCCATCTTGGACATGACCTTCAGGACGCCCTTGCCGAGGGCGTAGATCAGGTTCTTGATGGCCCGCTCCGGCTCCAGGCCGGACAGGAAGGTGCCCGCGCGCAGCAGGTCCTCGACGGACTCCATCGCCAGGTACGGGTTGACCGCGGCCGCGCCGTAGCCGATGAGCAGCGCGACGTGGTGGACCTCGCGGACGTCACCGGCCTCGACCAGCAGACCCACCTGGGTGCGCTGCTTGGTGGCGATGAGGTGGTGGTGCACCGCGGAGGTGAGCAGCAGCGACGGGATCGGCGCGTGCTCGGCGTCCGAGTGGCGGTCCGACAGGACGATCAGGCGGGCGCCGGCCTCGATGGCCGCGTCGGCCTCGGCGCGGATCTCCTCGATCCGCGCGGCGAGCGCCTGGCCGCCGCCTGAGACCCGGTACAGGCCCGAGAGGGTGGCCGCCTTCATGCCCGGCATGTCGCCGTCGGCGTTGACGTGTATGAGCTTGGCCAGCTCGTCGTTGTCGATCACCGGGAAGGGCAGGGTGACGCTGCGGCAGGACGCGGCGGTCGGCTCCAGCAGGTTGCCCTGGGGACCCAGCGAGGACAGCAGCGAGGTGACGAGCTCCTCGCGGATGGCGTCCAGCGGCGGGTTGGTGACCTGCGCGAAGAGCTGGGTGAAGTAGTCGAAGAGCAGCCGGGGGCGCTCGGACAGGGCCGCGATCGGGGAGTCCGTGCCCATGGAGCCGAGCGGCTCACCGCCCGTGCGGGCCATGGGCGCGAGGATGACGCGCAGCTCTTCCTCGGTGTAGCCGAAGGTCTGCTGGCGGCGGGTGACCGAGGCGTGGGTGTGGACGATGTGCTCGCGCTCGGGCAGGTCCGTCAGCTCGATCTCGCCGGTCTCCAGCCATTCGGCGTAGGGGGCGGCGGCGGCCAGCTCGTTCTTGATCTCGTCGTCCTCGATGATCCGCTTCTGGGCGGTGTCGACGAGGAACATCCTGCCGGGCTGCAGGCGGCCCTTGCGGACGACCTTGGCCGGGTCGATGTCGAGGACGCCGACCTCGGAGCCGAGGACGACGAGGCCGTCGTCGGTGACCCAGTAGCGGCCGGGGCGCAGACCGTTGCGGTCGAGGACCGCGCCGACCTGGGTGCCGTCGGTGAAGGTGACGCAGGCCGGGCCGTCCCAGGGCTCCATCATCGTGGAGTGGTACTGGTAGAACGCGCGGCGGGCCGGGTCCATGGAGGTGTGGTTCTCCCACGCCTCCGGGATCATCATCAGCACGCTGTGCGGCAGCGACCGGCCGCCGAGGTGGAGCAGCTCCAGGACCTCGTCGAAGGAGGCCGAGTCGGAGGCGTCCGGGGTGCAGATCGGGAAGATGCGGTCCAGGGCGCCGTCACCGAAGGCGCCGGAGGCCAGCTGGGACTCGCGGGCCTTCATCCAGTTCCGGTTGCCCTTGACCGTGTTGATCTCGCCGTTGTGCGCGACGAAGCGGTACGGGTGGGCGAGCGGCCAGGACGGGAAGGTGTTCGTCGAGAACCGGGAGTGGACCAGGGCGAGCGTCGACGCGAAGCGGCGGTCGGAGAGGTCCGGGAAGAAGGGCTCCAGCTGGCCGGTGGTCAGCATGCCCTTGTAGACGATGGTCCGGGCGGAGAGCGACGGGAAGTAGACCCCGGCCTCGCGCTCGGCGCGCTTGCGCAGCACGAAGGCCTTGCGGTCCAGCTCGATGCCGGTGCTGCCGTTGCTCACGAACAGTTGCGAGAAAGCCGGCATGGTCGCGCGGGCGCCGTTGCCGAGCAGGTCGGGGGTGACCGGGACCTCGCGCCAGCCGAGGACCGTGAGGTTCTCCTCGGCGGCGATGGCCTCGATCCGCTCCACGGCGACGGCCTGTGCGGTGCCGTCGGCGGGGAGGAAGGCGATGCCGACGGCGTAGGCGCCGGCCTCGGGGAGCTGGAAGCCGGCGACCTCGCGCAGGAAGGCGTCCGGCACCTGGGAGAGGATTCCGGCGCCGTCGCCCGAATCCGGCTCGGATCCGGTGGCGCCCCGGTGCTCGAGGTTCCGCAGTACGGTCAGCGCCTGCTCGACGAGGGTGTGGGTCGCCTCGCCGGTGAGGTTCGCCACGAATCCGACGCCACAGGCGTCTTTCTCGTTGCGCGGGTCGTACATGCCCTGCTGGGCGGGGCGACCGTCCATGGGCGACCAGGCGGTGGTGCTGGGGCCGGTCGCGGAGTGCGTGGATGCGGAACGCATCGGCTCTCCCGTCGTCGTCGTGGCATATGTGCATAGCCGAGGGACGACGTTGGCCCTCTGCGAAATTTCGTGCAGGTTACATGATGACGGCAATCCCGAGAAGCGGATATGGCGTTCCAACATGCGGACTTCGCACGAGGCAGGAAAGAAGGACCTTCGCTGGGCTGCGGGGGCTCCTACATGGACTTCTGTGGACACAGCACGGGGCGAAGGTCCCGGCGCGAGGCGGGCATCGTTGCCCGGGCGCCCTGGTCTGATGCCCCGCGGTCACGGAATCGAAACCGCCGGGTAACGGACTACTTATGTTGCGTACTGCATAGTGTCTCACTCTCGCGGCGGTTAGCCTACGACGCCACCGATCCAGGTTCCCAGGATGTACGTCACACCGGCGGCCGCACCACCCAGGAGCAGCTGACGGGCGCCGCTGTACCACCAGGACCGGGCGGTGACCCGTGCGACGACCGCGCCGCAGGCGAAGAGCCCGATGAGCGCGAGCAGCACGGCCGGCCACAGGGCGGTCGCCCCGAGCAGGTAGGGCAGCAGGGGCAGCAGCGCGCCCAGCGCGAAGGACCCGAAGGACGAGACGGCGGCGACGAGCGGCGAGGGCAGGTCGTCCGGGTCTATCCCGAGTTCCTCGCGGGCGTGGATCTCCAGCGCCTGCTCCGGGTCGCGGGAGAGCTGCATGGCGACCTCGCGGGCGAGGGCGGGCTCGACGCCCCGCGAGACGTAGAGCTCGGCGAGCTCCTCCATCTCGTCGACGGGGTGCTTGCGCAGCTGCTGGCGCTCCACGTCCAGCTCGGCGAGGACCAGTTCGCGCTGCGAGGCGACGGAGGTGTACTCCCCGGCCGCCATCGAGAAGGCGCCGGCCGCGAGGCCCGCCAGGCCGGTGATGACGATCGTCTGCGGGGCGACGGCACCGCCGGCCACACCGGTCATCAGCGCGAGGTTGGAGACGAGGCCGTCCATGGCGCCGAACACGGCGGGCCGCAGCCATCCGCCGTTGACGTCGCGGTGGGTGTGGTTGTCGCGGTGGGCGGTGTGCAGCGGCGCTTCGATGTCGATGATGGACATGCGTCGAATCTCCCCTTTTCGTACGAGTGGGTACGCGAAGGCACCGCGCAGCCGTGCCCACCATCCGGGCACCCCCTGAACACCTCGAAACTACGCACGATTTCTGCCGCCCGCCAGCAAGGAAGGCCGTACTTACCTGGGGTTTCGCGGGTCGGCGACCGGGTGACGGCGACGTTCGCGGGGCGTTTCGCGGCGAGCGACAAACCTCATGCCGTGGCACAAATCCCCCAAGGGCTCATCATGAGTCCCATCAAGTGGAGAGGCGCGCCATGGAGCTGATCGCATCCCTTCCGCAGGCCCATCCGCAGGTCGTCCTCGAACGGGCCAGGGGCGCTCTTCTCGGCCTCGCGGTGGGCGATGCGCTGGGCGCCCCCGCGGAGAACATGAAGCCGTCGGAGATCCGGGCGAAGTGGGGCCGCATCGAGGGCTTCGTCTCGGACGACCCGGCGGGCACGGACGACACGGAGTACGCCATCTTCTCGGGCCTGCTGCTGGCCCGGCACGGCTCGGCGCTCACCGTCGCCCACGTCGAACGGGCCTGGCACCACTGGATCGCGGACCTGGACGAGGGCCCCTTCCGCGGGGCCGGCTTCTCGGAGCGCGGCACCCTGGAGAACCTCCGGCGGGGCCTGGCCGCGCCCATCTCGGCGCAGCACCGCCACGCCTGGAGCGACGGCCTCGCCATGCGGGCGGCCCCGTTCGGGGTGTTCGCGGCGGGCCGCCCGGCGGAAGCCGCCCGGCTCGTCGCCATCGACGGCTCGGTCAGCCACGACGGCGAGGGCATCTACGGGGGCCAGGCCGTGGCCGCCGGGGTCGCGGCGGCGATGGCGGGCGGCTCCCCCGCCTCCGTGGTCTCGGCGGCCCTGTCGGTCATCCCGTCCGACTCCTGGACGGCCCGCTCCCTGCGGCGCGCTGTCACCGCCGCCCCGCGCGGGGAGCGGGCGGTGCGGTCGGCGGTGGTCATCGGGGGCTACCCGTGGACGGACCTCGCCCCGGAGGCGGTGGGCCTGGCGTTCGGGGCCTTCGCCGCCTGCGCGGGCGACTTCTCCGCCTCCGTCCTGACCGCCGTCAACATGGGCCGGGACGCCGACACCACCGCCGCCGTGGCGGGTTCCCTGGCCGGGGCCCTGTCCGGCGCCGCCGCGATCCCCGCCGCCTGGGCATCGGCCATCGGCCCGGTCCGGGGCAGCTGCCTCCCCTCGATGCGGGGCTACCACGTCCTGGACATCGCGGACCTCCTCACCCCGGAAACCGAGCCGCCCCGATGACCCCGAACCCCACCCTGCCCCCGCCGCCGCCGACTCCGACGGCAGCTCCGACCACGGTCCCGACTCCGGGCCCGACTCCGGGCCCGACTCCGGGTCCGGCCGCGAGCCCGGCTCCGGCCCCAGGCCCGACCGAGGGCCCGGCCCAGGCGGCGCCCGCGACTCCGACTCCCGCCCAGGCCACGGCTCCGGCGGCAGGCCTGGCCGCGGCCCCGGCCCCCGGAGGCCGCGGAGTGGTGGAAGCCGGCGGGGTGTCCGTCGCCCCGGCGGGCCCGGCCGGGCCAGGGTCCCGGCACGGCGTCGGGGGTCCGCCCCCGGCGTTCGTGCGGGTCCGGCTCCGGGAGGCCCCCGCGACCGGGCCCGGGGGGCCGCCCCCGGTCGCGGGGCCGGGCGGGGCGCGGGGAGCCTCCGCGCCCGGCGGCGCCCCGCGCCCGGAGACCCGTACCCCGGACGGACCTCCACCGGCACGCGCGCCGCGACGGATCGAGGGGCTCCTCCTCGGTCTCGCCGCCGGAGACGCCGCCGGCTGGCCCGCCGCCCGCCACCGCGCCAGCCGCATGCCCGAGTGGACCCGCCGCCTCACCCGCGAGCTCGACACCTTCGCCGAGCAGAACGCCACCACCACCCTCCCCGTCCCCATCGCCCTCAACCAGCCCCCCGAGCCGCTCCGCCTCGGCCCCTCCGACGACGCCGAATGGGCCGCCTTCGCGGCCGAGTCCGTCCTCACCGCCGCCGGGGTGCTGCTCAGCGACCTCTCCCGGTCCCGCCGCATGCGCGCCGCCATCGACCTCGCCTGGAACGCCCTGGCCTCCGAAATCGCCGCGGCAGCGGAACGCGCCCCCGAGGTCGAGTCCGCCGTGCTCCCCCTGCGCGCCCGCATCTCCGTCCGCGCCGGCCTCGGCAACCTCGCCGCCGGCCTGCGCCCGCCCGCCACCGGCCACGACAACCCGCACTACTTCGACGACGCCGCCTGCGTCCGCGCCTGCGTGCTCGCCGTGGTCCACCCCGGCGACCCCCGGGCCGCCGCGGACCTCGCCGAGTTCGACGCCCGCTACACCCAGGACGGCGACGGCGTCCACGGGGCACGCGCCATGGCCGCCGCCCTCGCCACGGCCCTCGCGGGCGCGGACACCGACACCGCCGTCGACGCCGCCCTCGAACAGCTGCCCGCCGCCACCGAGATCGGCCGCAACGCCCGGCACGCCGTCGAACTCGCCCGCGCCGACGGCGGGGCCGGCGCGTTCGCCCTCGTCCCCCTCCTGGAACACCAGATCGTGGACCACGTCTACAGCTACGGCATCGCCGCCGCCGAGACCGTCCCCGTCGCCCTCGCCCTCGCCACCGCCGCCCGCGGCCGCGTCGCCGAAGCCGTCCCGGCCGCCGCCTGCCTCTCCCGCGTCGCGGACTCCGCCCCGGCCCTCGCGGGCGCCCTCACCGGAGCCCTCGGCGGCGGCGACTCCCTCCCCGCGGCCTGGCGCGAGGCCTGCCGCACCCTCTCCGGCTGCGCCCTGCCCCGCCTCGCCGGCACCGACCTCGTGGAACTGGCCGCCCTGCTCACCCGTACGGAACTCACCTCACCCAAGGGATGATTCGGACATGACGCTCACACTGGAGGACCGGTTCACCGGGGCCCTCGTCGGAGCCGCCGTCGGCGACGCGCTCGGCGGCCCCGTGGAGGGCTGGTCCCCCGACCGGATCGTGGAACGGCACGGCGGCCGCGTGCACGGCATCGTCGGCCCCTGGTACGAGGACTGGCGCACCGCCCGCCCCATCGCGCCGTACCACAAGGGCGACGGCCACGTCACCGACGACACCCTGATGACGCACGCGCTGGTCCGGGTGTACGCGACCGTCCGGGACCACCTGGACGCGTACGCGGTCGCCGACCACCTGGTCCCGGACCTGATGACGGTCCCCCGCTGGATCCCGGAACTGGAGGCGGAGGCCCTGCCCCTCCAGCGGGTGTTCCTCGCCGAGAAGTGGATCGTGACCCGGCTGCACTACGCGCACGCCGACCCCCGCGAGGCCGGCACCGGCAACATCGTCAACTGCGGTGCGGCGATGTACATGGCACCGGTCGGACTGGTCAACGCGGGCAACCCGGCCGCCGCGTACGCCGAGGCCCTCGACGTCGCCGGCGCGCACCAGTCCTCGTACGGGCGGGAGGCGGCGGGCGTCTTCGCGGCGGCGGTGGCGGCGGCCTGCGCACCGGGCGCGAGCGCCGCCTCGGTAGTGGAGACCGCCGTGGCCCTGGCGAAGGACGGCACCCGTGCCGCCATCGCCGCCGTGCGCGAAGTCGCCGCCCGGCACCGGGACTTCGAGTCGGCGCTGGCTCCGCTCCGGGAGGCAGTGGCCCCGTACGACTCGGTCGGCCCGGACTACCGCGCGCCCTCCCTCGGCGCCCGGCGGCCGTCCCGGCTGCACTCCATCGAGGAGCTCCCCGTCGCCCTCGGCATGCTGCTCGTAGCGGACGGCGCCTACGAGGCCGCCGTGCTCGGCGCCGTCAACTACGGCCGCGACTGCGACTCCACCGCCACCATGGCGGGCGCGATCGCGGGCGCGCTGGGCGGTGCGGGGGCCGTGCCCGAGGGGTGGGCCAAGCGGGTCGCCGAGGCCAGCCGCCTCGACCTGCACGGGCCGGCCGCGGAGCTGGCGGCGGTCGCCCGGGAGGTCTTCGCCCGCGACCGGGAGCGCCGCCGCGCCCACGAGACGGCCTTCACGGCCATCGCCTCCCCGCGGTGACGGGGGATCCGGCCGGGGAACCGGCCACGCCCGGTCACGGGGCCGGCGCCCGGGTGGCCCCCGTACGGCTGACCTGGGCGCAGCCCGAGGACCTGATCGGGCACGAGCTGCGGCAGGCCGCGGAGGACGGCCGGGACGCCGGGCCCGTGCTGCGCGCCTGGACGGCCGCGGGCGGCCGGCCGGCCCCCGTGCGGACCGGCGCCTCCCCCGCCCCGGCCCCGCCGGAACTCCGTGCCCTGGCCTCCCGACTGCTGGACGAACTCGCCGCCCTCCCGGCCCCGTCGGCCGCGACGGAACCCACCGCCTGGCCGGCGATCCGGGCCACCTGGCCCCCGGTCCCCCCGGCACCCGCCCCGGAGGACCCACGGGCCGCGTCCCGCCCCGGGCGGAGCCCCGCCACCCAGGACTCCCGGCCGCACGGTCCGGACCGTCCCGCGCCCGCGACCGGATCCCCGTACCCCGGTCCGCGAGGCACGGGAACGGACCCCGGCCGGCCGGCCCACGGAACCGGGCCCCTGGACCGCGACCCCACTGCGGAGGCGCGCCACGCCCGCCTCCCGGGCCACCACCCCCGGAGCCCCGGTGCGCGGGCCGCCGGGGTCACCGCACCGCCCCCGGACCGGGGTCCGGGCGAGGCGGGGCCGGCGGCGGCAGGCGGACCGCACCAGCGGAACCGGACGGCCGAGCGGCCCGCCGCACCAGGCCCGGCGCCCAGGCTGGGCGCCGGGCCGGAGCCGGAATCGGGGCCGGGGCGCGGGTGCGGGGCCGGGGGCCGGTCGGGCCTCGGGCCCGATCCCGTGCTGCGCCGCAGGCTGGAGGCCGCCTGGCTCGGCCGGGCCGTCGGCTGCGTGCTCGGCAAGCCCGTCGAGAAGCTCCCCCTCGACGGCATCCGCGCCCTCGCCCGCGCCACCGGCAACTGGCCGCTGGCCGACTGGTTCACCGCCCGCGGCGTCCCCGCGGAGCTCCTCGCCGCCCACCCGTGGAACCGCCGCTCCGCCGCCACCTCCCTCGCCGAGAACATCGACGGCGTCCCCGAGGACGACGACCTCGACCACCCCCTCCTCGGCCTCCTCCTGCTCCAGCGGCACGGCAAGGCCTTCGCCACCGCCGACCTCGCCCGCCTCTGGCTGGACGAGCTCCCGGCCGGCCGCGCCTTCACCGCCGAACGCGTCGCCTACCGCAACCTCCTCCTCGGCCTGGAGCCCCCGGAGACCGCCACCCACCACAACCCCTTCCGCGAGTGGATCGGGGCCCTGATCCGCGCCGACGTGCACGGCTGGACCAACCCCGGCGACCCGTCCGCCGCCGCCGAACAGGCCTACCGGGACGCCACCCTCACCCATACCGCCAACGGCGTGTACGCCGCCCTCTTCACCGCCGCGACGATCGCCGAGGCCGCCGGCGGCCGGGCCGACGTGCACACCGCGCTCCGGGCCGGGCTGGCCGTCGTACCGCCCCGCTCGCGCCTCGCCGACGCCGTCCGCTTCGGGATCCGTACCGCCCGCGACGAGGCGGACTTCGACCGGGTCGTGGACCGGCTGCACGCCTGCTACGGCCACTACCACTGGGTGCACGCCCTCCCCAACACCGCCCTGATCGCCGCCGCCCTCACCCACGCCGACGGGGACTTCACCCACTCCGTGTGCCGGGCCGTCTCCGGCGGCTGGGACACCGACTCCAACGGCGCCACGGCCGGCTCGGTCGCGGGGATCCTGACGGGGTCCCCCGACCGCATCCCGGAGCGCTGGACGGCGCCCCTCAAGAACCGCCTCGCCACCACCGTCGCCGGATTCGACGGCATCGGCTTCGACACCCTCGCCCACCTCACCGCCCAGGAGGCAGCCCGATCATGACGGCCATCGCCGTGCTCGGCAGTACGAACATGGACCTCGTCGCCTACGTGCCCCAGGCACCCCGTCTCGGGGAGACCGTCACCGGACGGGAGTTCCGCACCGTCCCCGGCGGCAAGGGCGCCAACCAGGCGGTGGCCGCCGCCCGCCTCGGCGGGGAGGTGGTGATGATCGGCGCCGTCGGGGCGGACGAGTTCGGCGTACGGCTGCGCTCCGCGCTCACCGCGGCCGGGGTCGAGACGGCCGCGCTGCGCACCGTCGAGACGGCCAGCGGCACGGCGCACATCACGGTCGACGACGAGGGCGCCAACAGCATCGTCGTGATCCCCGGCGCGAACGGCACCGTCACCGGTCTGGAGGCGGGCGACGCCTCCCGCATCGGGGCCGCCGACTGCCTGCTGCTCCAGCTCGAACTCCCCCTGGAGGCCGTCCTCGCGGGCGCCGCGGCCGCCCGCGAGCAGGGGGTCCGTACGGTCCTCACCCCGGCCCCCGCGCGTCCGCTGCCGCGGGAACTGCTGGAGCTGATCGACCTCCTGGTGCCGAACGAGCACGAGGCGGCGGCCCTCACCGGCCGCACCGATCCCCTCGCAGCGGCGGAGGCCCTGCTGCGCGACGTGCCGGAGGTGGTGGTGACCCTGGGCGCGGCCGGCGCCCTGTACGCGGCACGCGGGCGGGAGCCGGTGACCGTAGCGGCGCCCCGGGTGCGGGCGGTGGACACCACCGCCGCCGGGGACACCTTCGTGGGGGCCCTCGCCGTGGCCCTCGGGGAGGGCCGTCCGATGCCCGGGGCACTGGACTGGGCCTCCCGGGCGGCCGCCCTGTCGGTGCAGCGCCACGGCGCCCAGGACTCGATGCCGACCCGCGCCGAGGTCGACCACCCGACGGCCCCGCCCCCGGCCCGGAACCCGGCCCCGGCCCCCGGCGCCGGGACCGGCTCCCGCGCCGACTCCCGGACCGACACCGGCACCGGGACCGACACCGGCACCGGCACCGCCGCTCGGGTGGAAGCCGGATCCGGGCCGGGGGCCGACCCTGCCGACCCGGCCGCCGCCGCCGGCGCCGCCGGGACCGCCGCCGGGGCCCGGCCCGGGTGCGGGGGTGACCTGTGAGGGCCCCCGGGTTCGGGCCCCGCTCCCCGGGGCCGCTGGAAGGGCTCCGGGTGCTCGACCTCGCCACCCTCTTCGCCGGGCCGCTCGCCGCCACCCTGCTCGGGGACTTCGGTGCCGAGGTGGTCAAGGTCGAGCACCCCGACCGCCCCGACCCCTCCCGCGGCCACGGCCCCGCCAAGGACGGCGTCGGGCTGTGGTGGAAGCTGCTCGGGCGGAACAAGCGGACGATCACCCTCGACCTGTCCACCCCCGGCGGCCGGGACACCCTGCTGCGGCTGGCCGCCACCGCCGACGTGGTCGTCGAGAACTTCCGCCCCGGCACCCTGGAGAAGTGGGGTCTGGGCTGGCCGGAGCTGTCGGCCGCCAACCCGCGCCTGGTGCTGGCCCGCGTCACGGCGTTCGGCCAGCGGGGCCCGTACGCCCACCGGCCCGGCTTCGGCACCCTCGCCGAGGCCATGAGCGGCTTCGCCGCGATCACCGGCGAGCCGGACGGCCCGCCCACCCTGCCGCCCTTCGGCCTCGCCGACTCGATCGCCGCGCTCACCACCGCGTACGCCGTGATGACGGCGCTCGCGGGACGGGACCGCACCGGCCGCGGGCAGGTCGTGGACCTGGCGATCATCGAGCCGATCCTCACCGTGCTGGGCCCCCACCCGCTCTGGTACGACCAGCTCGGCTACGTCCAGCCGCGCACCGGAAACCGCTCCACCAACAACGCGCCCCGCAACACCTACTGCAGCGCGGACGGCCGCTGGCTGGCCGTCTCCACCTCGGCGCAGTCCGTCGCCGAGCGGGTGCTGCGGCTGGTCGGCCGGCCGGAGCTGATCGCGGAGCCCTGGTTCGCGACCGGCTCCGGGCGGGCCGCCCACGCGCACGTCCTCGACGAGGCGGTGGGCGGCTGGATCGGCCGCCACAAGGCCGACGACGTGGTCGCCGCCTTCGAGGAGGCCGAGGCTGCGGTGGCCCCGGTCTACGACGTCCGGGACGTGATGGCCGACCCGCAGTTCGCCGCACTGGACACGGTCACCGAGGTCGAGGACCCCGAGCTGGGCCCGGTCCGCATGCAGAACGTCCTCTTCCGGCTGTCCGCGACCCCCGGCGGGATCCGCTGGGCGGGCCGCCCGCACGGCGCCGACACCGATGCCGTCCTGACCGAGCTCGGCCTGACCGGGGCCGAGATCGCCGCCCTCCGAACGGAGCGTGCACTGTGATCCTGACCTGGCTCTACGCCCCCGGGGACCGCCCCGAGGTGGTGGCCAAGGCCCTGCGGTGCGGGGCGGACGCCGTCATCGTCGACCTGGAGGACTCGGTATCGGCCTCCCGCAAGGAGTACGCCCGCGCGGCCACCGCCGAGCTGCTCAGCGAGCGGCCCCCGGTCCCCGTCCACGTCCGCGTCAACGCGCTCGGCTCCCCCTGGGCCGGCGCCGACCTCACCGCGCTGGTCCGGCTGCGCGGGCTCGCGGGACTGCGGCTGCCGAAGATCGACGCCCCCGAGCAGATCGGCCGGGTCGCCGACCGGGCGGGCGGGGTGGCCCTGTACGCGCTGCTGGAGTCCGCACTGGCCGTGGAGCGGGCCTACGAGATCGCCCGCGCACACCCGTCCCTGCACGGGCTGACCCTCGGCGAGGCCGATCTCCGGGCCGACCTGGGCGTCACCGCGGAGGCCGGGCTGGACTGGCCGCGCTCCCGGGTGGTGGTCGCCGCCCGCGCGGCCGGGCTGGCGCCGCCGGCCCAGTCGGTGTTCCCGGACATCCGGGACCTGGAGGCACTGGCCGCCTCCTGCGCGCGCGGCCGGGCGCTCGGGTTCCTCGGCCGGGCGGCGATCCACCCCCGCCAGCTCCCGGTGATCGAGGGGGCCTACCTCCCCCGGCCCGAGGAGGTCACCGCCGCCGAGGAGATCGTCACCGCCGCCCGGGCCACCCCGGGGGCCCTGGCCCTGCCCGACGGCCGCTTCGTGGACCCGGCCGTGGTGGCCGCGGCCCACCGCACCCTGACCCTCTCCCGCCGGGCGGACGCGCGCTGACCCCGGGTACGCCGGAGGGGGCGCCGCGGCCCGCGCGACGCCCCCTCCGGTGGGACCCGTTCAGCTCTTGTCGGCCTCGGCCCCGGCCTCGGCCCCGGCCTCGGCCCCGGCCTCGGCCCCGGCCTTGGCCCCGGTGCCGGTGCCGGGCTTGCGCAGATCGGCCTTGACGGCCCCCTCGGGCTCCTTGGCGTCGCCGGTCTTGGCGTCGCCGGTCTTGGCACCACCGGCCCCGGCGTCGAGCGCCGCCGCCTCGGCGGGACCGCCGGAGGCACCCGCACCGGTCTCCGGTTCCACGACCTCCTCGCGGCCCGGCCGCAGCTTCGCCGAGAGGACGAAGTAGACCACCGCGAGGATGAAGACCACGATCGCGGTCCAGACGTTCAGCCGCACCCCGAGGATGTGGTGCGCCTCGTCGACCCGCATGTACTCGATCCAGCCGCGGCCCAGGCAGTACGCGGCCACGTACAGGGCGAAGGCCCGGCCGTGCCCGAGCTTGAAGCGGCGGTCGGCCCAGATCACCAGCGCCGCGACGCCGAGGCACCACAGCGATTCGTAGAGGAAGGTCGGGTGGTAGGTGCCGGCGACCCGGTTGGGCCCTTCGCTGATCTTCAGCGCCCACGGCAGGTCGGTGGCGCGCCCGTAGAGCTCCTGGTTGAACCAGTTGCCCCAGCGGCCGAAGGCCTGGGCGATGGCGATGCCGGGGGCCAGGGCGTCGGCCCAGGCGGGCAGCGGGATGCCGCGCAGCCTGCAGCCGATCCAGGCTCCGACCGCGCCGAGCGCGATCGCGCCCCAGATGCCCAGGCCGCCTTCCCAGATCTTGAAGGCGTCGACCCAGTCGCGGCCTTCGCCGAAGTAGAGCTGGTAGTCGGTGATCACGTGGTAGAGGCGGCCGCCGACGAGGCCGAACGGCACCGCCCACACGGCGATGTCCGCGACCGTGCCCGGCTTTCCGCCGCGCGCGATCCACCGCTTGTTGCCGAGCCAGACGGCGACGAAGACGCCGATGATGATGCAGAACGCGTAGCCGCGGAGCGGGATCGGTCCGAGATGGATCACGCCGGTCGACGGACTGGGGATATAGGCAAGGGTCATGGCAGACATGACGCTACCCTGCCGGGCGGTACCGACCGCAACCCGCCCGGCAAGCTGAAACCAAAACCACACACGGCGAAGGCCGGCCGGTCACTCCTGGGCTGCCCCCGCTGCCCCCTTGGACAGGGACTTCGAGCCGCCCGACCCGGACGCCCTGCCCGAGGCCGACGCCGACGGGGACGCGGCGGCCGACGGAGACGCCGAGCCGGAGGGCTTGCCCTTCGGGACCCCGGCGGCGGCCTCGACCTTCGCCTTCAGCTTCTGGGGGGTGAGCGGATCGGCCTGGTCGGCGAAGATGTCCTTGCCGTCGAGCAGGACGGTCGGGGTGCCGCGGAACTTGCCGGCCGCGAAGGCCCCGTGCGACTTGCCGACCCAGCTGTTGTGCGTGCCGTCCTCCACGCAGGAGCGGAACGCGGCGGTGTCCAGGCCGTCCACCTTCCCGGCCAGCTCCAGCAGCCTGGCGTTCTTGCCGTAGGCGTCGTCGGTCTCCTCCGGCTGGTTCTGGAAGAGGAGGTCGTGGTAGGCGGCGAACTTTCCGGCGTCCTGGGCGCAGGCGGCGGCGTTGGCGCCCTTGAGCGAGCCGCTGCCGCCCATGTTCCCGTCGATCAGGGTGACGAGGTGGTACTCGACCTTGAGCAGCCCCCTGGACTCCAGGTCGTGGATGGTGTCCCGGTAGTTGGTCTCGAAGGCCTTGCAGGCGGGGCAGCGGAAGTCCTCCCAGACGGTCAGCTGGGACTTGGCCCCGGCCGGACCGGTCTGGATGGCGAGCGCGTCCTTGCCGGTGGCTCCCGACGGCGCGGCCACCGGACCGGCCTTGGCGGACTTGTCCCCGGACCCGGTGTTGGCGGCGATCAGGCCGACCACGGCCGCCAGGCCGAGGACGCCGACCACCGCCGCCGAGACGATGAGGGTCCGCCGGCGCTTGTCCCGGGTCTTCTGCCGCTCGCGCTCCTGCTGGAGTCGCTCCCGGGCCGATCGTTTCGTCGTCGCATCGCGGTTCGCACCGTCGTTCTTCTCGCTCACGTTCGGCCAAACGAAGCGGGGAGGCACTCGCGTGCCTCCCCGCTCCCGTTTCCACTCGATCGGGCTACAGAACCCCCGTCGGGGCCCGCCCGGCGTCAGGACCTGCGTACGCCTTCCGCGAGCTCGCCCGCCAGGGCCCGTACGGCGGCCAGCCCGGCCTGCTCGTCCGGCGCGTCCAGCAGCAGCTTCACGAAGGCCGAACCGACGATCACGCCGTCGGCGAAGCTCGCCACCTGCTTGGCCTGGACGGGGTTGGAGACGCCCAGACCCACGCAGACCGGCAGCTCGGTGGTGGTGCGGGTGCGGCGCACCAGCTCCTGGGCCTCGTTGCCGACGGACTCGCGGGTGCCGGTGACGCCCATGAGCGAGGCGGCGTAGACGAAGCCGGAACCGGCGGCCGTGATGGTCGCCAGGCGCTCGTCACGGCTGCTGGGGGCCACGACGAACACGGTCGCCAGACCGTGCTCCGCCGCGTGCTCGCGCCACAGCGCGGACTCCTGGACCGGAAGGTCGGGCAGGATGCAGCCCGCGCCGCCCGCCGCCGCCAGCTCGGCGGTGAACCGCTCGACGCCGTAGCGGTCGATGGGGTTCCAGTAGGTCATGACGAGGATCGGGACCCCGGTGGCCTCGAAGGTCTCGCGCACGGTCCGCAGCACGTCGGCGATCTTGACGCCGCCGCGCAGGGCGATGTCGTCGGCCGTCTGGATGACCGCGCCGTCCAGGACGGGGTCGCTGTGCGGCAGACCGATCTCCACGACGTCCGCGCCGCCCGCGATGATCGCCTTGGCGGCCTCGATGGCGCCGTCGACGGTCGGGAACCCGGCCGGGAGGTAGGCGACGAGGGCCGCGCGGTCCTCGGACTTCGCCTTCGCGAGGGTGGCGCTCAGCAGTTCGATGTTGCCCTGGTTGCTCACTTGTTCTCCCCCTCGGTCCCGTTCTCGGACGTGCCGTCGTACAGGCCGAAGTAGCGTGCGGCCGTGTCCATGTCCTTGTCGCCGCGGCCGGACAGGTTGACCACGATCAGGCCGTCCTTGCCCAGCTCCTTGCCCAGGTCGAGGGCTCCGGCGAGGGCGTGCGCCGACTCGATGGCCGGGATGATGCCCTCGGTGCGGGACAGCAGGCGCAGGGCCTGCATGGCGGCGTCGTCGGTGACCGCGCGGTACTCGCCGCGGCCGGTGTCCTTGAGGTAGGAGTGCTCGGGGCCGATGCCCGGGTAGTCCAGACCCGCGGAGATCGAGTAGGGCTCGGTGATCTGGCCCTCCTCGTCCTGGAGGACGTAGGAACGGGAGCCGTGCAGGATGCCGGGCTCGCCCGCGGTCAGGGTCGCCGCGTGCTCGCCGGTCTCCACGCCGTGTCCGGCGGGCTCGAAGCCGACCAGGCGGACGTCGGCGTCCGGGATGAAGGCGTGGAAGAGGCCGATGGCGTTGGAGCCGCCGCCGACGCAGGCCGCGACGGCGTCGGGCAGGCGGCCCGCGCGCTCCAGGATCTGGCGGCGGGCCTCGACGCCGATGACGCGGTGGAAGTCGCGGACCATGGCCGGGAAGGGGTGCGGTCCGGCGACGGTGCCGAAGAGGTAGTGGGTCTCCTCGACGTTGGCGACCCAGTCGCGGAACGCCTCGTTGATGGCGTCCTTGAGGGTGCGCGAGCCCGACTTCACGGCGATGACCTCGGCGCCGAGCATGCGCATGCGGGCCACGTTCAGGGCCTGGCGCTGGGTGTCGATCTCGCCCATGTAGATGGTGCAGTCGAGGCCGAAGAGGGCGCAGGCGGTGGCGGTGGCCACGCCGTGCTGGCCGGCGCCGGTCTCGGCGATGACGCGGGTCTTGCCCATGCGCTTGGTGAGCAGCGCCTGGCCCAGCACGTTGTTGATCTTGTGCGAGCCGGTGTGGTTGAGGTCCTCGCGCTTGAGGAAGATCCGGGCGCCGCCCGCGTGCTCGGCGAAGCGGGGCACCTCGGTGAGGGCGCTGGGCCGGCCCGTGTAGTTGACCATGAGCTCGTTGAGCTCGGCGGCGAAGGCCGGGTCGCCCTTGGCCTTCTCGTACTCGACGGCGACCTCGTCCACGGCGGCGACCAGCGCCTCCGGGATGAACTTGCCGCCGAAGTCACCGAAGTAGCCCTCGGTGTTCGGGACGTGACCCTCCGGGTCCGGGATGAAGAACGAGCTGGTGGACATGGCCACTACTCCTACGTGTACGGAATGCGCGACGGGGGGCTGGTTGCACCGTATTGCGCCGTCGGTCCGCGGCCCGCGCACCCCGCTGGGGGTGCGCCGCCGTGCGGACGCCCGGCCCGCGCCGGAGCCTGGGGCTCGGGCACGGGGCCGTGCGCGACCTCCCGTCCGGCACGTCTTCGCGTACCGGGCCGGGGCGGCCGTCGTCTACAGCGCGGCTCCGCCGCGCCATCGCATTCCGTTGACCTGACCGGGCTCGGAGCCGATCACGTACCGCACCCGCCGGCCGTGCACGCGCCGGGCCGGGGCGCGGCAGCCGCGGGGGCGGCAGCCGCGCGCCAGGGGCGCGTGCGCCGTCGGCACGCCGGCCGGGCCGTGGCCCGGTCGGGTGCGGACGGAGGGGCGGGAAGGAGGCATGGGAAGGGTCAGCTCCGGCCGTGGCGCAGGGCGGGGTGGGCTCCGGCGGCGACGAGGTCGGCGACGGCCGCCTTCGGGTCGCGTCCGGTGACCAGGGACTCTCCGACGAGGACGGCGTCGGCGCCCTCGTTGGCGTACGCGATCAGGTCGTGCGGTCCGCGGATGCCGGACTCGGCGACCTTCACGATGTGGGGCGGGATCTCTCCGACGATCCGCTCGAAGGTGGAGCGGTCGACCTTGAGGTCCTTGAGGTTGCGCGCGTTGACGCCGATGATCTTGGCGCCCGCGGCGACGGCCCGCTCGATCTCCTCCTCGTCGTGGACCTCCACGAGCGGGGTGAGGCCGATGGACTCGGCCCGCTCGATGAGGGAGACGAGGGCCTCCTGGTCCAGGGCAGCGACGATCAGCAGCACGAGGTCGGCGCCGTAGGCGCGGGCCTCCCACAGCTGGTACGCCGTGACGATGAAGTCCTTGCGCAGGATCGGGATGTCCACGCGGGCGCGGACGGCCTCCAGGTCGGCCAGCGAGCCGCCGAAGCGGCGCTGTTCGGTGAGGACGGAGATGACCGCCGCACCGCCGGCCTCGTAGTCGGCGGCGAGCCCGGCCGGATCGGCGATCGCGGCCAGCGCGCCCTTGGAGGGGCTGGAGCGCTTGACCTCGCAGATCACCTTGACGCTGTCGCCACGCAGGGCGGCGACACCGTCCTTGGCCTGGGGCGCCTTGGCGGCACGCTCCTTGAGCTCGTCGAGGCTCACGCGGGCCTGCCGTTCGGCAAGGTCTTCGCGGACCCCTTCGATGATCTCGTCGAGCACACTCACGCGAGCGGCCCCCTTCCGGGTTGATGACGGTCGGCCGCCTTGCAGACACGTTCCACTGCAAGGTCAGCACTCAAATGGTATCCGCAGCTCTCTACGCGCTCTGCACTGACTTCGCGGTTTCCCATTGACTGGACAGTCGGAATATGGCATTCCCATGGCTCCCCGCAAGGGGCGCCGCGCTTCACGGGGCGAGAGCGGAACCAAACGGGAGATTTCGGACGATCGAGAAGAGCAGCACCAGCGCGCCGATCCCCCACCAGTACGCCGGCCGCAGCGCGATCCGCGGCGCCGGACGGCCGCCGAAGGCCCGCACCAGCCACAAGGCCAGGAAACCGGCGAAGACGAAGTAGCCCGCGACGGCCACGGCATTGGCGCCGAGCGCCGCGGCGAGGTCCCCCTGGGCGAAGGCGTGCGCGCTGCGCAGCCCGCCGCAGCCCGGACACAGGATCCCGGTCAGCCGCAGCAGCGGGCACACCGGGTAGTGACCGGGCTCGTTCGGGTCCACGGTGCCCACGTACGCGAAGGCGGCCACGGCCCCGGCCAGGGTGAGCACCGGCGCGACGGCCCGCCGGACCCGCGGCACCGCCGCGGGCGACGGCTCGGGCGGTACGGGCCACCGGGGCCCGGACCCGCCGGGCGGGGCGGCGGGAGCGGGGGCGGCGGGGGTGCGAGAGGCGTCCACCCGCTGATTCTCTCCGGTCATGACAAAAGGCGCAGCCCGACCGGGCCGCGCCTTTCGAACCGCGGGATCCGCGGGAACCGCGCTCAGACCTTGGCGGGAACGCGGTTGGCGGCGATGACCTCGGCGAGGTCGCGGTGGGCGGCCTTCGGCGCGCCCATGCCCGCGGCCCGCATCGCGAGACCGACGACTCCGCCGAGCGCGACGACGACGAGACCCGCCCAGAACCCGAGCGGGTTCGCCAGCACCATGAAGGCGCCGGAGACGCAGAAACCGATGAAGGCGATGATGACACCGGTCCAGGCGGCCGGGGTGTGTCCGTGGCTCGTGCCCGCCATGAGTTGCTCCTCGTTGCTCTGTCGCACGTGCGGTACGCACGCTCACTGTCATTGTCCCGCACGGGGCGTGCGGATTCTCCACTGGGTGGGGCTTAGTGGGTGGGGTCCTCGCCCCGGTCCAGAGCCTTCCACAGGTCCTCCGGCCGGTCCGGGTCCACCGCCGCGGGAGTCCTGTGGCGCGGGCTGCCGTCGCGCTCGTAGCGGCCGCCCATGGCGGGCCAGCCACGGCCGAAGCGGACCGCGAGGAGCCCGGCGAGCAGGATCAGGACCGCGCCCGCGGCCGTGATGTACGGCCAGGCCGTATGGGTCAGTTCGGCCGCCCGGGCGGCGGTGTCGGCCGTGGCGGTGACGGCCCGTTCGTCGAGCGCCCGGTGGTCGTCGGCGGCGGCCACCGCGGACAGCGCCCCGCCGAGGCCGCTCAGCGCGAGCAGGACGGACACCAGCAGCCGCCCGCGGCCCCGTACGGCGAACACCGCCACCAAGGCCGCGAGGCCGACGATGGCCAGGGCCGCGGGCAGGCCCGTGACGGCCCGCCCGTCCGCCGTCAGCGGGAGCGAGCCGCCTCCCACGGCGGCGCTGCCCCGGGCCCAGACGCGGCCGGAGGCGAGCAGGACGACGGTGGCGCCGAGCGCGCCGAGCAGCAGGGCGACGGCCACGCTGCGGCGGGCGCTCCCGGCCTCGGGGGCCTCGGCGTCGGCGGGGGCGGCGGGGGGTGGGGGTACGGCACTCACGTACCCCACTATCCCCTACGCCCTCAGCCGTGGTGGAGGCGGTTCGCCGCTCCCACGGCGCGGAGCACGGCGGCCGCCTTGTTGCGGCACTCCAGGTCCTCCAGCTCCGGTACCGAATCCGCGACCACACCCGCTCCGGCCTGCACGTACGCCGTCCCGTCGCGCAGCAGCGCGGTGCGGATGGCGATCGCCGTGTCGGAGTCGCCCGCGAAGTCGAGGTAGCCGACGCACCCGCCGTAGAGGCCCCGGCGGGAGGGCTCCAGCTCCTCGATGATCTGCATGGCGCGCGGCTTGGGGGCGCCCGAGAGGGTGCCGGCCGGGAAGCAGGCGGTGAGCACGTCGAAGGCGGTCTTGCCCTCCGCGACCCGCCCGGTGACGGTGGAGACGATGTGCATGACGTGCGAGTAGCGCTCGATGCTCATGAAGTCCACGACCTCGACCGAGCCCGGCTCGCAGACCCGGCCCAGGTCGTTGCGCCCGAGGTCGACGAGCATCAGGTGCTCGGCGCGCTCCTTGGGGTCGGCCAGCAGCTCCTCGGCGAGCTCGTTGTCCCGCTGCGGGGTCGCGCCGCGGTGCCGGGTGCCGGCGATGGGGTGGACCATGGCCCGCCCGTCCTCGACCTTGACCAGCGCCTCGGGGCTGGACCCGACCACGTCGAAGCCGTTCTCGAAGCGGAAGAGGTACATGTACGGGGACGGGTTCGTGGCCCGCAGGACGCGGTACACGTCCAGTGCGGAGGCGCTGCAGGGGGTCTCGAACCGCTGCGAGGGCACCACCTGGAAGGCCTCGCCGGCCCGGATGCGCTCCTTGACGTCCTCGACGGCGGCCTGGAACTGCTCTCCGCCCCAGAGCGCCTCGAAGGCGGGCAGCTCGGACTCCGGGAGCGGGGCCGGTACGTAGGGCGCGGGCCGGGCGAGGTCCGCCTCCATGGCGTCGAGGCGGGCGACGGCGTCCGCGTAGGCCTCGTCGGCGCCGGTGTCGAGCGCGTTGTGGTTGATCGCGTTGGCGATCAGCAGGACCGTGCCGTCCCAGTGGTCGAGGACCGCCAGGTCGGAGGTGAGCAGCATGGTGAGCTCGGGGAGCCGCAGGTCGTCGGAGGTGTGCTCGCCGATGCGCTCCAGCCGGCGGACGATGTCGTAGCCCAGGTAGCCGACCATGCCGCCGGTGAAGGGGGGCATCCCGCCCGCGAGGTCGCGGGGGGTGTGCAGGGCCTCGACGGTGGCGCGCAGCGCCTGCAGCGGGTCGCCGTCCGTGGGGACGCCGACGGGCGGGGTGCCGATCCAGTGCGCCTGGCCGTCCTTGACGGTCAGGGTGGAGGCGCTGCGGACGCCGACGAAGGAGTAGCGGGACCAGGAGCGGCCGTTCTCGGCGGATTCGAGGAGGAAGGTGCCCGGGCGTTCGGCTGCCAGCTTCCGGTAGAGCCCGACGGGGGTGTCCCCGTCGGCCAGGAGTCGGCGGCTCACGGGGATGACGCGGCGGTCGGCCGCGAGCTTGCGAAACGTCTCAAGATCCATGGCGGGGGAACCTACCTAGCTATTCGGCGGCCAGCGGAAGGACATCGGCGTCGAAACACGTGCGGGCGCCGGTGTGGCAGGCGGCGCCGACCTGGTCGACCTTGACGAGCAGGGTGTCCGCGTCGCAGTCGAGGGCCACCGACTTCACGTGCTGGACGTGGCCGGAAGTGTCCCCCTTGACCCAGTACTCCCGGCGGCTGCGGGACCAGTAGGTGCAGCGGCCGGTGGTCAGGGTCCGGTGCAGGGCCTCGTCGTCCATCCAGCCGAGCATGAGCACCTCGCCGGTGTCGTACTGCTGGGCGATGGCCGGTACCAGACCGTCCGCGGAGCGCTTGAGGCGGGCGGCGATGGCGGGATCGAGTGAGGACGTACTCATGCGGGCCATTGTGCCGCGTGATCGGGGCCGGAACGGATCACTGTCCGCCTGATGAGCACGCGCGGGGCGGTATCCGGCCGTAGGCTGTCGCGCATGTCTACCCATGCGAAGCGTGAACGCCTGCTGCTGGCGGACCTGTTGGAGGCGGCCGGGCCGGAGGCGCCGACGCTGTGCGAAGGCTGGCGGGCGCGGGAGCTCGCGGCGCACGTGGTGGTCCGGGAGCGGCGCCCGGACGCGGCGGGCGGCCTGCTGCTGAACGCGCTCAAGGCCCGCCTGGACCGGGCGATGGCGGAGTACGCGGCCAAGCCGTACGAGGAGCTCATCCAGCTGATCCGGACGGGGCCGCCCCGGATGTCGGTGTACGCGCTGAAGCAGATCGACGAGGCCGCCAACGCGGTGGAGTTCTACGTCCACGCGGAGGACGTGCGGCGGGCGCAGCCGGACTGGTCGCCGCGGGCGCTGGACCCGGTGTTCTCGGACGCGCTCTGGTCCCGCCTGGAGAAACTGGCCCGCCTCACCGGCCGGCGCTCCCCGGTCGGGCTGGTCCTGCGGCGCCCGGACGGGCGGACGGCGGTGGCGCACAAGGGGGTGCCGGTGGTGACGGTCACCGGGGAACCGGGCGAACTGACGCTGTTCTGCTTCGGGCGGCAGGACGCGGCGGCGGTGGAACTGGAGGGCGAGAAGGAAGCGGTGTCCCGCCTGACGCGGGCGCAACTGGGCATCTGACTCCGCCGGACCCGGCCCCGCCGGCGATCGGGCGGCGGGGCACGGGGGGGGATCAGCGGACCGGGTGGCCCGCTTCGCGGAGGGCGGACTTGACCTCGGCGATCCGCAGGTCGCCGAAGTGGAACACCGAGGCCGCGAGCACCGCGTCGGCACCCGCCTCGATGGCCGGCGGGAAGTGCTCCAGTCTGCCGGCGCCGCCGGAGGCGATCACCGGGATCGTGACGTGCCTGCGGACCGCCGCGATCATCTCGGTGTCGTAGCCGTCCTTCGTGCCGTCGGCGTCCATCGAGTTGAGCAGGATCTCCCCGGCGCCGAGTTCGGCGGCCCGGTGGGCCCACTCGACGGCGTCGATGCCGGTGCCCCGGCGGCCGCCGTGGGTGGTGACCTCGAAGGAGCCGGAGGCCGTGCGGCGGGCGTCGACGGACAGCACCAGGACCTGCCGGCCGAAGCGTTCCGCGATCTCCTGGATCAGCTCCGGGCGCGCGATGGCGGCCGTGTTCACGCCCACCTTGTCCGCGCCGGCCCGCAGCAGCTTGTCGACGTCGTCCGCCGTGCGGACGCCGCCTCCCACCGTCAGGGGGATGAAGACCTGCTCGGCGGTGCGGCGGACCACGTCGTAGGTGGTCTCGCGGTTGCCGGAGGAGGCGGTGATGTCCAGGAAGGTCAGCTCGTCGGCGCCTTCGGCGTCGTACAGCTTGGCCATCTCCACCGGGTCGCCGGCATCGCGCAGGTTCTGGAAGTTGACGCCCTTGACGACCCGGCCGTTGTCCACGTCCAGGCAGGGGATCACGCGTACGGCGAGGCTCATCCGGCCACCGCCTTGTACGCCTCGACCTCCACCTCGACGACCATCGACGGGTCGACGAAGCCGGAGACGATGATCATCGAGGCGGCGGGGCGGACGGTGTCGAAGAGGGCCTTGTGGGCGCGGCCCACCTCGTCCACGTCCCGGGCGTGCGTGAGGTACATCCGGGTGCGGACGACGTCGTCGGGGCCGAGCCCGGCCTCGGCGAGCGCCTTGAAGGCGACCTCGAAGGCCTTGACGGCCTGGTCGTACGGGCCGCCCCCGTCGGCCGCGGTGCAGCCGGAGACGAGGACGAGGCCGTTGGGGAGGGCGACGGCGCGCGAGTAGCCGATGACGTCCTCGTAGGGGCCGCCGGAGGAGATGCGGCGTACGTCTGCGGAGCTCATGCGGAGACCACCTTCAGGGCTTCTTCCAGGGTGAAGGCCTTGGCGTACAGGGCCTTGCCGACGATCGCGCCCTCGACGCCCTCGGGGACCAGCGCGGAGAGCGCGCGCAGGTCGTCCAGGGAGGAGATGCCGCCGGAGGCGACGACGGGGCGGTCGGTGGCGGCGCAGACGTTCTTCAGCAGCTCCAGGTTGG
Source organism: Streptomyces sp. NPDC031479 (assembly GCF_055581065.1). Lineage (NCBI taxonomy): Bacteria > Bacillati > Actinomycetota > Actinomycetes > Kitasatosporales > Streptomycetaceae > Streptomyces > Streptomyces sp. NPDC031479. Next base: position 27,726 of record NZ_JBVIKC010000032.1, on the reverse strand, counting down.
GGCCGGTGAGGGTGCCGTCCTTGCCGATGTCGGTGACGACGTAGCGGGCACAGCCCTCGGAGTCCAGGCGGGCGAGGGTCTCGTAGAGGTCGCCGCCCTCGCTGGTCCAGCCGCGGCCCTTGAGGGTGGTGCCGCGCACGTCCAGTCCGATGGCGATCTTGTCGCCGTGCTCGGCGATGGCCCTGGCGGCCCACTCCGGGGTCTCCAGGGCGGCGGTGCCGAGGTTCACGCGGGTGCAGCCGGTGGCGAGGGCCGCGGCGAGCGTGGCGTCGTCGCGGATGCCGCCGGACAGCTCGACCTTGATGTCCATGGCGCGGGTGATCCCGGCGACCAGGGCGCGGTTGTCACCGGTGCCGAAGGCGGCGTCCAGGTCGACGAGGTGCAGCCATTCGGCGCCGGAGCGCTGCCAGGCGAGGGCCGCCTCCAGCGGGGAGCCGTAGGAGGTCTCGCTGCCGGAGACGCCGTGGACGAGGCGCACGGCCTGGCCGTCGCGGACGTCGACCGCGGGGAGGAGCTCAAGCGTCTTCATCAGAGGGTCTCGATCCAGTTGGTGAGCAGCTGGGCACCGGTGTCACCGGACTTCTCGGGGTGGAACTGGGTGGCCCACAGGGCTCCGTTCTCCACGGCCGCGACGAAGGGACGGCCGTGGGTGGCCCAGGTGACCTTGGGCGCGCGGATGGCCGGGTTGGTGACCTCCAGGCTCCAGTCGTGCGCCGCGTAGGAGTGGACGAAGTAGAAGCGGGCGTCGGCGTCGAGCCCGGCGAAGGCCTGGCTGTCGGCGGGCGCGTCCACGGTGTTCCAGCCCATGTGGGGGACGACGGGGGCCTTGAGCGGGCCGACCGTGCCGGGCCACTCGTCGAGGCCCTCGGTCTCCACCCCGTGCTCGATGCCGCGCTCGAAGAGGATCTGCATGCCGACGCAGATGCCCATGACCGGGCGGCCGCCGGAGAGGCGGCGGCCGATGATCCAGTCGCCGCGGGCGTCCTTGAGGCCCTGCATGCAGGCCGAGAAGGCGCCCACGCCGGGGACCAGGAGGCCGTCGGCGTCCATCGCCTTGTCGTAGTCGCGGGTGATCTCGACGTCGGCGCCGACGCGGGCGAGGGCCCGCTCGGCGGAGCGGACGTTGCCGAAGCCGTAGTCGAAGACGACGATGTTCTTTGCTGCGCTCATTCCCAGATTCCTTGGATTCGCAGGACTCCGGCCGCGAGGCACATCACGGAGCCGAGGGCGAGCAGAATGATCACCGACTTGGGCATCTTCTGCTTCTGGAAGGAGTAGACGCCCCCGGCCAGGAACAGGCCGAGGACGATCAGGATGGTGTTGAGGCCGTTCACGGCTAGAGGGCGCCCTTCGTGGAGGGCAGGATCCCGGCGGCGCGCGGGTCGAACTCCGCGGCGTAGCGCAGGGCCCGGGCCAGGGCCTTGAACTGGCACTCCACGATGTGGTGGGCGTTGCGGCCGTACGGGACGTGGATGTGCAGGGCGATCTGGGCCTGCGCCACGAAGGACTCGAAGATGTGCCGGGTCATCGTCGTGTCGTACTCGCCGATCATCGGCGCCATGTTCTCGGGCTCGGTGTGCACGAGGTACGGGCGGCCGGACAGGTCGACGGTCACCTGGGCCAGGGACTCGTCGAGCGGCACGGTGCAGTTGCCGAAGCGGTAGATGCCGACCTTGTCGCCGAGGGCCTGCCTGAAGGCGGCGCCGAGCGCGAGGGCGGTGTCCTCGATGGTGTGGTGGCTGTCGATGTGCAGGTCGCCGTCGGTCTTGACGGTGAGGTCGAAGAGTCCGTGGCGACCCAGCTGGTCGAGCATGTGGTCGTAGAAGCCCACGCCGGTCGAGACGTCGACCTTGCCGGTGCCGTCGAGGTTTATCTCGACGAGGACCGAGGTCTCCTTCGTGGTCCGTTCGACCCGTCCGATGCGGCTCATGCCTGCTGCTCCTTCTTCAGTGCGCGAACCGCTTCCAGGAACGCGTCGTTCTCGGCCGGGGTGCCGGCGGAGACCCGCAGCCAGCCCGGTACGCCGTTGTCCCGGACCAGGACGCCCTGGTCGAGGATCTTCTGCCAGGCGGTGTGCGAGTCGTCGAACTTCCCGAACTGGATGAAGTTCGCGTCGGACTCGGTGACCTCGTAGCCGATGGCCCGCAGCTCGGTGACGAGGCGGTCCCGTTCGGCCTTGAGCTGCTCGACGTAGCCGAGCAGGGTGTCGGTGTGCTCCAGGGCGGCCAGCGCGGTCGCCTGGGTGACGGCCGACAGGTGGTACGGCAGGCGCACCAGCTGGACGGCGTCGACCACCGCGGGGTGCGCGGCCAGGTAGCCCAGGCGCAGGCCGGCGGCGCCGAAGGCCTTGGACATGGTCCGGGAGACCACCAGGTTGGGGCGGCCCTCGATCAGCGGCAGGAGCGAGTCGCGGTGGCTGAACTCCACGTACGCCTCGTCCACGACGACCAGGGACGGCTTGGCTGCCTGCGCGGCCTCGTAGAGGGCGAGGACCGTCTCGGCCTCGACCGCGGTGCCGGTGGGGTTGTTGGGCGAGGTGATGAAGACGACGTCGGGGGCGCTCGAAGCGATGGCCTGCTCGGCGGCGGCCAGGTCGATGGTGAAGTCGTCCCGGCGCGGACCGGAGATCCAGCCCGTGCCCGTGCCGCGGGCGATCAGCGCGTGCATCGAGTACGAGGGCTCGAAGCCGATCGCGGTGCGCCCGGGGCCGCCGAAGGTCTGGAGCAGCTGCTGGATGACCTCGTTGGAGCCGTTGGCGGCCCAGACGTTCTCCCTGGCGACGGGGTGCTTGCCGGTACGGGTGAGGTAGGCGGCCAGTTCCGTGCGCAGCTCGACCGCGTCGCGGTCGGGGTAGCGGTTGAGGGTGCGGGCGGCGTCGGCCACCCGCTCGGCGATGCGCCGGACCAGCTCCTCGGGGAGCTCGTACGGGTTCTCGTTGGTGTTCAGCTGGACGGGCACGTCGAGCTGGGGGGCGCCGTACGGGGTCTTTCCGCGCAGTTCGTCCCGGATGGGGAGGTCGTCGATCCCGAAACTCACTGGGTGGGCACCTTCCATCCGAAGCGGGCCTTGAGGGCCGCGCCGTGCGCGGGCAGGTCCTCGGCCTCGGCGAGGGTCACCACGTGGTGGGTGACCTCGGCGAGGGCGTCCCGCGTGTAGTCGACGATGTGGATGCCGCGCAGGAAGGACTGCACGGACAGGCCGGAGGAGTGGCAGGCGCAGCCGCCGGTGGGCAGCACGTGGTTCGAGCCGGCGCAGTAGTCGCCGAGGGAGACCGGTGCCCAGGGGCCGACGAAGACAGCCCCGGCGTTGCGGACGCGGGCGGCCCACGAGGCGGCGTCGGCGGTCTGGATCTCCAGGTGCTCGGCGCCGTACGCGTCGACGACCTTGAGGCCGTCCTCCAGGCTGTCGACCAGGACGATCGCGGACTGCTTGCCCGCGAGGGCGGGCTTGATCCGGTCCTCGACGTGCTTGGTGGCCGCGACCTGCGGCTCCAGCTCCTTCTCGACGGCGGCCGCGAGCTCCTCGGAGTCCGTGACGAGCACGGCGGCGGCCAGCGGGTCGTGCTCGGCCTGGCTGATCAGGTCGGCGGCGACGTGGACCGGATCGGCCGTGGAGTCCGCGAGGACCGCGATCTCGGTGGGGCCGGCCTCGGTGTCGATGCCGATCTTCCCGGTGAAGTAGCGCTTGGCGGCGGCGACCCAGATGTTGCCGGGGCCGGTGACCATGTTGACCGGGAGGCAGTCCTCCGTGCCGTACGCGAACATCGCGACGGCGACGGCGCCGCCGGCCGCGTACACCTCGTCCACGCCGAGCAGCGCGCACGCGGCGAGGATCGTCGGGTGCGGCAGGCCGCCGAACTCCCTCTGCGGCGGGGACGCGAGCGCGATCGACTCGACGCCCGCCTCCTGGGCCGGTACGACGTTCATCACGACGGAGGACGGGTACACGGAGCGGCCGCCCGGGGCGTACAGGCCCACGCGCTCGACCGGCACCCACTTCTCGGTCACGGTGCCGCCGGGGACCACCTGGGTGGTGTGCTCGGTGCGGCGCTGGTTGCGGTGCACGATCCGGGCGCGCCGGATGGACTCCTCCAGGGCGGCGCGGACGGCCGGGTCCAGCTCGTCGAGGGCGGCCTTCAGCGCCTCGGCGGGCACCCTGACCCGCTCCAGCTCCACCCCGTCGAACTTCCGCGCGTACTCGATCAGCGCCGCCGTGCCACGATGATGGACGTCCTCGCAGATGGGCCGCACTTTCTCCAGTGCGGCTTCCACGTCGAACTCGGCACGGGGCAGCAGATCGCGCAGGGCGCCACCCTCGGGGAGGGCGTCACCGCGCAGGTCGATACGAGAGATCACCTCCCAATTCTCTCAGACCGGCTCCCGCCACCGTTCGCCCGTATCACTGGCTGATACACGTCCCGGATGTCACGGGCCCCCCTTAGCGTTTCCCGTACACGCACGTGACAGCGGGGGGGCTGCCATGACCGAAACGCAGGTGGACGGGCGACCGGGTGACCTGACCGACGCCGAACACCTCATGTGGCAGACGTTCCGGGCGGGCACCGTCTGCGACCTCAGTGCCCGGGTGGCCGAGCTGGACGACCCGCACGGCGACGCGGAGTGGGGTCCCGAGCGCCGGGTCCGGGCGGAGGTCGTCGCCCTGCTCCTGCTGGCCGGACCCGAGCCCGTCCCGGGGCGCGTCGGATGCCTGAAGCTTCGCGGCGCGCAGATCACCGGGCGCCTCGACCTGTCGGGCGGCACGGTGCCCCCGTACGTCGAGATCCGGGCGTGCCGCTTCGACGGCGAGATCCAGCTCTCCGAGACCCGCTTCGGCACCCTGCGGCTGGACAACTGTGCCGTCCCCCGCATCGAGGCGGCCCGGCTGCACACCGAGGGGGACCTGCACCTGGCGCGCTGCCGGGTGGCGCGGGGGATCCGGCTGACCGACGCCCAGATCGGCACCGACCTGCTGATCAGCCAGGCCGTCTTCCAGCGGGACAACCGGGGGCGGGCGATCGCCGCCGACGGGATGGCGGTCGCGCAGGACGTCCAGGCCGACATGGTGGAGACGTACGGGGAGGTGAGCCTGCGCGGGGCGAAGGTGGGCGCCTCGATGAGCCTGCGCGGGGCCCGGCTGCGCAACCCGTACGGCCGGCGCGCGCTGAACGCCCCGACCCTGACCGTCGAGCGGACCCTGTACCTGACCTCCGTGGGCCTGCCCCGCGAGGCTCCCGATCCGGCCCGCCCGTACGACTGGGCCCAGACCCCCACGCGCGGCGGGCCGGAGCGGCGCTTCGAGTGCGGGGGCGGGATGCGGCTGGACGACGGCCGTTTCGGGGACTCCGTGGACTTCTACGGGGCCCGGTTCGACCTGCGGCCCGACCAGGAGGTCTCGCTCCGGCGGATCCAGACCCCCGAGCTCCGCTTCGTCGGCGAGGCGCCGCAGCGGGGCCGGGTGGTGGTGTCGGGGGCGAAGGTGGTCAAGCTGGTCGACCGCTCCACGAGCTGGCCCGGTCCCGGCCGCCTGTCCATGGAGGGGTTCGTCTACGAGAACCTCGCCCCGCGGGGCCACTTCCCGCTCGCCCGCCGCCTCGACTGGGTGGCGGCGGCCACCCCCGAGTACTCCCCGGAGCCCTACGAGCGGCTCGCGGCCGTGCTGCGGGCCGGCGGGGAGGACGCGGACGCCCGCGAGGTGCTGGTCGCCAAGCACCGGAGGCGCCGGAGCACCCTGCCGCCCGCGGCCAGGGCCTGGGGGTACCTCCAGGACTGGACGGTGGTGTACGGCTACCGGCCGGGGCGGGCGGCCCTGTGGATGGCGGTGCTCTGGGCGGCCGGCGCCCTGCTGTTCTCCGGCCACCGTCCGGAACCGCTCAAGGCGGACGAGCACCCGCAGTGGAACGCCGCCCTGTACGCGCTCGATCTGCTGCTGCCGGTGATCGATCTCGGTCAGGAGGGCCAGTGGAAGGTGCAGGGCGGCTGGCAGTGGGCCGCGGCGGCCCTCGTCCTGCTCGGCTGGATCCTGGCCACGACGGTCGCCGCGGGCGCGTCCCGGCTGCTGCGGCGGGGGTGACGGCCCGGGCCGTCCGGCCACTACCCTGTGCCTCGTGACCACCGTTCGCCTGCCCCTCTTCCCGCTGAACCAGGTTCTGTTCCCGGGCCTCGTGCTGCCGCTCAACGTCTTCGAGGAGCGGTATCGCGCCATGATGCGCGAGCTGCTGAAGACCGGGGAGGACGAGCCGCGCCGGTTCGCCGTCGTCGCGATCCGCGACGGCCGGGAGGTGGCCCCCACCGCGCCCGGTCTGCCCGACCCGACGGCGCTGCCCGCGCGGGGTCCCGCGGCGGGCTTCGGCGCGGACCCGATCCAGGCGTTCCACCGGGTCGGCTGCATCGCGGACGCGGCGACGATCCGGGAGCGGGAGGACGGCACGTTCGAGGTGCTGGCCACCGGCACGACCCGGGTGCGGCTGCTGTCGGTCGACGCGTCGGGGCCGTTCCTGGCCGCCGAGCTGGAGGAGCTCGCGGAGGACGCGGGCGAGGGCGCGGGCGCCCTCTCGGAGGGGGTCCTGCAGGCCTTCCGCAGCTACCAGAAGCGCCTGGCCGGGGCCCGCGAGCGCACCCTGGCCTCGACGCCGGACCTGCCGGACGAGCCCTCGGTGGTCTCCTACCTGGTGGCGGCCGCCGCCGTGCTGGACATCCCGGCCAAGCAGCGCCTCCTTCAGGCCCCGGACACCGCGACGCGCCTGGCGGAGGAGCTGAAGCTGCTGCGCGCCGAGACCGCGGTGATCCGGCACCTCCCGTCCCTGCCCGCGGTGGACCTGACCCGCACCCCGACGAGCCCGAACTGAAGGCATGGCGAAGAAGCAGAAGCAGCAGACGGCGGGCACTCCGGCGATCGTCGCCCTGACCGCGGCCGGGGTCGACTTCACCACGCACGCCTACGAGCACGACCCGGCCCACCCCTCCTACGGGGAGGAGGCCGCCGAGGCCATGGGCGTCTCCCCGGACCGGGTCTTCAAGACGCTCGTCGCGGACGTCGACGGGGTCCTCACGGTGGCGGTGGTCCCGGTCTCGGGCTCACTGGACCTGAAGGCCCTGGCGGGCGCGGTGGGCGGGAAGCGGGCGGCGATGGCCGACCCCGCGCTGGCGGAGCGCACCACGGGCTACGTCAGGGGCGGCATCTCCCCGCTGGGGCAGCGCAAGCGGCTGCGCACGGTGGTGGACGCTTCCGCCTCCGCGCACCCCACGATCTGCGTCTCGGCGGGCCGCCGGGGCCTGGAGGTCGAACTCTCCCCCGCCGCCCTCACCACCCTGACCACGGCCACACTGGCCGCCATCGCCCGCCCTTAGCCCCTCGTGGGACCGGTCTCCCCGCAGGAAGCGAGGAGGCCGGGGGGTCAGGAACCGGCGCGCGGAGGCTCCGACGGGGACAGGTGCGGAGGGGACGGCTCCGCGTGGAGGTGTTCCGGCGGGTACGCGCCGTACGACTCGGTGGACGGCGACGGGTCCCGCGGCCCCCAGAGGGCGGTCAGCCCGAGGTGGACGGCGACGGCCGTCATCGGCCACACCAGCAGCACCCCGTACGCCAGCACCTGCAGCGGCGCGTCGAACGGCACCCCCTTGCCGGCCTTCGCGGCGGCCGCCGGCACGTCGGAGCCCGGTCCGAGCCACAGCCCCAGCCGCCACCCCACCAGCGCGGCGAAGCCCGCCCCGAGGGCCAGCCCGACCACCAGGGGTACGCCCCCGCGCCGCCGCCACAGGAACACGCCGAGCGCGCTCAGCACCCCGAACCCCAGCGCCAGCAGGAAGAACGTCCCGTCGGCCCCGATCCGCGCCTCGCTCTCGGTGTCCCGCAGGAAGACGGCCTCGCCGTTGGAGACGTACTGGACGCGCGGCGCGAGCCACACCCACAGCAGCCCGAGGAGTACCCCGGCCACGCCCACCACGAGGGCGACGGCGGCCCCGTCACGGATGTCCGCCGGGGTGACGGCGTCCTCCGGCTTCGGGAGGTCGGGGAGGTCGGAGGGAGACGACGGCGGCGTCACGGCTTCGGTCACCCCCACATCGTGCCAGGTACGCCCGGCGACGGCGTCAGCGGACCGCCGCCCGCCGGTAGGCCCAGGTGGCGACGGTCAGGGACAGCAGCCCGACGGCCCCGCACACCCCGAGGTCGAGGGCGACCGCCGACCAGTGCGGGTGCGGGGCGAAGGTCTCCGCGAAGGCCTGCACCCCGTAGGTGGACGGCAGCAGGTCCCGCGCCCAGACGACCGGGCCGGGCATCCGCTCCGGCGGCAGCACCCCCAGCAGCAGCGCCGCCGACATGCCCAGCTGCCCGGCCAGCGTGGCCAGCTCCTGGCGCGGGGCGAGCAGCCCCAGCGCGGCGCCGAGCCCGGCGAGGGCGGCCCCGGCGAGCGGCACCACGGCGGCCAGGATCCACAGCCCGCCCATCGGCAGCCCGAACAGCACGCAGCCGAAGACGGCCGTGACCAGGGTCCCCGGCAGGGTGAAGGAGGCGTACGCGGCGGCCGCACCCAGCACCACCGAGGCGGGCGGCACCGGCAGGGTGGCGTAGTGGTCCAGCCCGCCGCTCGCCCGGAGCTGCCCGAAGTACTGCGCGAGCAGGTTCAGCGCGACGAAGGCGACCACCAGCACGGACGAGCCGGCGACGACGGCACGCGCCTCGGAGCCGCCGCCCCCGTCGACCACGCCCCGCATCAGAATCATGATCCCGACGGACTGGAAGGTGGCCACGAACAGCAGCGGGATGCGCGCCACGCGTGCCCGGGACAGCTGGGCCCGGTAGACGGCGGCGAGCGCGGGGAAGAAGCGGGCGCGGGGCGCAAGCACCCCGGGTACCGCGGCAGCGACGTCGGTCACGACTTGACCAGACCCTTCATCCGTCCACCCAGCGCGAGGTAGACGTCCTCCAGGCTCGGCGTGGCCAACGTGAAATCGTCGAGGGCGGCGAAGGCCGGGCCGCCGGTCACGGCGGCGACGGCGGCGCGGGCCTCGTCCTGGCCCAGCCGCAGCACCCAGCGCCGCCCGGACTCGGCCGCCCGCGGGGCGAGCTCCGCGACCTCGGGGACCTCCAGCGGCGGGGCGGTGCGCCACACCAGCTCCAGGCGGACCTCGTCGGAGACGCGGGCCTTGAGTCCGGCGGGGGTGTCGCAGGCGATGACCTTGCCCTGGTCGATGACGGCGACCCGGTCGAGGACCGTCTCGGCCTCGATGACGTTGTGGGTGACCAGCAGGACGGTGGCGCCGTGGCGCTCGCGGCGCCGGTCCACGGCGGCCCACACGGCGCGCCGGGCGACGGGGTCCATGCCGGTGGTGGGCTCGTCGAGGACGAGCACGGGCCGCTCGCCGACCAGGGCCGTTGCGAAGCAGGCGAGGCGGCGCTGGCCGCCGGAGAGCTTCTTCAGGGGGCGTCCGGCGATCGCGGTCAGCCCCAGTTCCTCCAGCACCTCGTCCCGCGCGGTCCGCGCGTCGCGCGCGGCGAGTCCGCGGAGCCGGCCGGTGGTCTCGGCGGCCAGGGAGACGGTGAGCTCGTCGAGGGCGGTGGACTCCTGGCCGAGGTAGGCCAGGAGGCGGGCGGCCCGCTCGGGGTGGCGCACGAGGTCGTGGCCGAGCAGGGTGACGGCGCCCTCGTCGGGCCGCATCAGCCCGGTCAGCTGGCGGACCAGGGTGGACTTGCCGGCGCCGTTGGGGCCGAGCAGGCCGAAGATCTCGCCGCGCCGGACCTCCAGGGAGATCCCGTCGTTGGCCCGGGTCTCGGGCAGGGCGGGGGCCCCGCGCCGGCCGCGCACCGCCGGGTACGTCTTGACCAGGTCACGCACCGCGCAGACCACGTCGGAAGCCGTTCCGGCGGCCGCTGCCGTGGGGTGCCCTGCCTGTGCTGTGCCCGTACTCACGAGGGAGCAGCCTACGCGGCTTCCGCCCCTACTCGGCCGCCGGGGTCGGCGGGCCGGAGGGCACCGGGGCACCCGCCGTGCCCGGTGCGGCGCCGACGTGCTCGGCCGCCGCGCGGACGTCGATCTCGCGCCAGAACCCGGCGCGGATGGCGTAGCGGTCGTGTTCGTCGATCTGGTCGTCCTTGTGCGCGAGGAGTCCGAACCGGGCGGCGTAGCGGAGCAGCTCCCCGTCGATCCGGTGCGGGACGCGCGGGTACATGGTGGCGAGTTTCTGCAGGTGGACGGTCTCCGGGAGGCGTTCCATCCAGCGCCGGGCGAACACCTGGCCGACCTCGAACGGGTCGCCGCCGACGGTGGTGATGTCCTCCTCGCGGTCCGCCCAGCGCTGTTCGGCGCTGGTGAGCTGGGCGAGGGTGGGCAGCGAGGCGGTCTCCGCCGGTTCGCCGAGCGGCCCGGCCCGGTCGATCCAGCCCCTGTCGGAGGACCAGCGCAGGGCGCTGCCGGCCGGGGCCGGGGCGCTCTGGACCTGCCGGTCGGCCGGGGCCGGGCCGGGGGCGCGCAGCGAGGCGAGGTCCTTGGGGGTGGGGACGGGCTTGGCGCCCTCGGTCGCGGGCGCCGGTACGGGTGCTCCGTTCGGGGGGTTCCCGGGGGCTTCCCGGTCGGTGGTGGCCGCGGCGCCGTTGCCGTTGCCGTTGCGGGCGGCTTCGGCGAGGGCCGCCTCGGGCAGGGGCGCGGAGAGGATCGCGGCGATCTCGGGGCGCGGGGCGGGCGGCGGGGGGCAGAGCCCGGCCAGGTCGCGGGCGCGGACGGCCCGGGTGATCCAGGCCCGGTCCAGGACGCGGCGTTCGTCGGCTTCGGCGACGAGGTCCTCGGACTGGTTGTAGTCCCCGTCGGCGGCCTGGACGGCCCACAGGTGGACGGCGACCCCGTGCTCCTTGGCGGACATCAGCCCGGGGAGCAGGTCGCCGTCGCCGGTCACCAGGACCACGTCGGAGCAGGCCCGGTTGCGGGCGAGTTCGGTGAGTTCGGCGTGCATGGCGGCGTCCACGCCCTTCTGCGCCCAGCGGCCGTCGCTGCGGGTCAGGGCGCCGAGGCGGACGGTGACCCGGGGCATGACGCGCAGCCGGCGGTGTTCGGGCTGCGGCACCCGGTCGGGAGCCCCGTCGAACCAGTAGATCCGCAGGAGGGGCTGCTCGGTGTCGGCCTCGGCCCGCTCGCGCAGGCCCTGGATGAGGGCGGTGTGGTCGACGGTGATGCGGGAGCGGGAGGGCTCTCCGGCGAGGAGGCTCGCGGCGGCGCCGAGCAGGTATCCGGCGTCCACCAGGACGACGCAGCGGTCCACGCGTTCCACCCTCTTCCGTGGGGTTCCCAGGGGGTACTCGTTAGGTTTTCCCCGAGTCTGCCCGACCGCAAGGGTGTTGACGGCCGGAACTCGATCATCGGCGTGGCGGATCTCCCGGCGGGCCGGACGAGGGGCTCCACTACGCGCAGTAATGATCCAAAATGCGTGGGTTGTGCTGGTGTGTGAGTGTGAAGGCGGCCCTGGCCCCTACACCCCCCACGGAGGCATCCCATGGCCAAGAACAAGAACCAGAAGCAGCCGGCCAAGCAGCAGCCCCGATCGGCGCAGGATCCGTCGAAGGCGTCGATGGAGTCCTCCCCGGACGAGCGCTCCTCCCAGTCGCCGAGCCCGCTGGACATGGCCCACAAGGGCAAGCAGAAGCGCTTCGGCCACAACTGACGCCGCCGCCCAGGTACGAGCGAGGGCGCGCCCGGAGTTCCGGGCGCGCCCTCGCTCGCGCGTGGCCGCGGGTCCGCGCGTACGGCCGCGGGCCCCTCGGGTCCGGGCCGGCTCGGCCTAGCCGGCCAGGCAGGAGGGGCCGAGCAGCACCTTGAGGTCGCCGAAGAGCGCCGGGTCGGGCTGGACCCGGTGCCGGTCCAGGCGCAGCACGGTGGTGGTCCGCGGCCCCTGGAGCTTGATCCGCACCTCGGTGTTGCCCTTGTGGTGGCGCAGGATCTCGCCCAGACGGGTCACCATCGGCGGGGTGACCTTGACGGTCGGGATGGTGAGGACGACGGGGGCGTTGGTCCCGGCGGAGGAGAGGTCGGGGACCATCATCTCCATGGCGACGAGCCGGGGGACGTCCTCGCGCTTGTCGAGGCGGCCCTTGACGAAGACGACGGTGTCCTCGACCAGCTGGGTGGAGACGAGCTGGTAGGTCGCGGGGAAGAACATGCACTCGATGGACCCGGCGAGGTCCTCGACGGTGGCGATGGCCCAGGCGTTGCCCTGCTTGGTCATCTTGCGCTGGAGGCCGGAGATGATGCCGCCGATGGTGACGACGGCGCCGTCGGAGTGCTCGCCGCCGGTCAGCTGGGAGATGCCGGCGTCGGTCTTGTCGGAGAGCACGTGCTCCAGGCCGAAGAGCGGGTGGTCGGAGACGTACAGGCCGAGCATCTCGCGCTCCTGCGCGAGCAGGTAGGACTTCTCCCACTCCACGTCGGAGAACTCCACGTCGAGGCCGAAGCCGGGCTCGTCGCTCGCGCCCTCGTCACCCATTCCGCCGAAGAGGTCGAACTGTCCCTCGGCCTCCTTGCGCTTGACGGCGACCACGTTGTCGATCATCGGCTCGTGGTGGGCGACCAGACCCTTGCGGGTGTGGCCCATCTCGTCGAAGGCTCCGGCCTTGATCAGCGACTCGACGGTGCGCTTGTTGCAGACGACGGCCTCGACCTTGTCCAGGAAGTCGGGGAAGGTGGAGTACTTCCCCTTGCTCTTCCTGGTCTTGATGATCGACTCGACGACGTTCTGGCCGACGTTGCGCACGGCGGTGAGGCCGAAGAGGATCACGTCGTCGCCCTGGGCGGCGAAGTTCGGCTCGGACTCGTTGACGTTCGGCGGGAGCACCTTGATGCCCATGCGCCGGCACTCGTTCAGGTAGATCGCGGACTTGTCCTTGTCGTCCTTGACCGAGGTGAGGAGGCCGGCCATGTACTCGGCCGGGAAGTTCGCCTTGAGGTAGGCGGTCCAGTAGGAGACGAGCCCGTACGCGGCCGAGTGGGCCTTGTTGAAGGCGTAGCCGGCGAAGGGGACCAGGACGTCCCAGAGGGCCTTGATCGCCGCGTCGCTGAAGCCCTTGCCCCTGGCGCCCTCCTCGAAGATGACGAAGTTCTTCGCCAGTTCCTCGGGCTTCTTCTTGCCCATCACGCGGCGCAGGATGTCGGCCTCGCCGAGCGAGTACCCGGCGATGATCTGGGCGGCCTTCTGGACCTGCTCCTGGTAGACGATCAGGCCGTAGGTGACCGCGAGCACCTCTTCGAGCGGCCCCTCCAGCTCCGGGTGGATCGGGGTGATCTCCTGCTGCTTGTTCTTGCGCAGGGCGTAGTTCGTGTGCGAGTTCATGCCCATCGGGCCCGGCCGGTACAGGGCCGAGACGGCGGAGATGTCCTCGAAGTTGTCGGGCTTCATCAGGCGCAGCAGGGAGCGCATGGGCCCGCCGTCGAACTGGAACACGCCGAGGGTGTCGCCGCGGCCGAGCAGCTCGAAGGTCTTGGGGTCGTCGAGCGGGAGGGCCAGGAGGTCGATGTCGATCCCCTTGTTGGCCTTCACCATCTTGACGGCGTCGTCCATGATCGTGAGGTTGCGCAGGCCGAGGAAGTCCATCTTCAGCAGGCCGAGCGACTCGCAGCTCGGGTAGTCCCACTGGGTGATGGTGACGCCGTCGGTGTGCCGCACCCAGACGGGCACGTGGTCGGTGATCGTCTCGCTGGACATGATCACGCCGGCGGCGTGCACGCCCATCTGGCGGACCAGGCCCTCGACGCCGCGGGCGGTGTCGATGACCTTCTTCACGTCCGGCTCGTTCTCGTACATCCCGCGGATCTCGCCGGCCTCGCCGTAGCGGGGGTGCGTCGGGTCGAGGATGCCGGAGAGGGGGATGCCCTTGCCGAGGACGTCGGCGGGCATGGCCTTGGTGAGCCGGTCGCCCATGGCGTACGGGTAGCCCAGGACGCGCGCGGAGTCCTTGATCGCGTTCTTGGCCTTGATGGTGCCGTAGGTGCCGATCATGGCGACCTTGTCGGCGCCGTACTTCTCGGTCACGTACCTGATCACCTCGACGCGCCGGCGCTCGTCGAAGTCGATGTCGACGTCGGGCATGGAGACGCGCTCGGGGTTCAGGAACCGCTCGAAGATCAGGCCATGGGTGATCGGGTCGAGGTCGGTGATGCCCATGGCGTACGCGACGATCGAGCCGGCCGCGGAGCCTCGGCCGGGGCCGACCGCGATGCCCTGGTTCTTGGCCCACATGATGAAGTCGGCGACCACGAGGAAGTAGCCGGGGAAGCCCATCGAGATGATCGTGTCCATCTCGTACTCGGCCTGCTGCATCCGGTCGTCCGGGATGCCCCCGGGGTAGCGGCGGTGCATGCCGCGCATGGTCTCCTCGCGGAACCAGCTGACCTCGGTGTGGCCCTCCGGGATGTCGAACTTCGGCATCAGGTTCCGGAACTTGAACATGCCCTCGGTGTCGATCTGGTCGGCGACCAGCCGCGTGTTGGCGCAGCCCTCCTGCCAGGCGTCCGAGGAGTCGATGGCGTACATCTCGTCGGTCGACTTGAGGTAGTAGCCGGTGCCGTCGAAGCGGAAGCGGTCCGGGTCCGAGAGGTTCTTGCCGGTCTGGATGCACAGCAGGGCGTCGTGCGCGGTGGCCTCGCTCGCGTACGTGTAGTGCGAGTCGTTCGTGACCAGCGGCGGGATGCCGAGCTTCTTGCCGATCTCCAGCAGACCGTCGCGGACCCGGCGCTCGATCTCGATGCCGTGGTCCATCAGCTCCAGGAAGTAGCGGCCCTCGCCGAAGATGTCCTTGTAGTCGGAGGCGGCCTGCACGGCCTCGTCGAACTGGCCGAGGCGCAGCCGGGTCTGCACCTCGCCGGACGGGCAGCCGGTGGAGGCGATCAGGCCCTCGGACCACTTGGAGATGGTCTCCTTGTCCATCCGCGGCCACTTCGTGAGCCAGCCCTCGGCGTACGCGTCGGAGGACAGCCGGAAGATGTTGTGCAGGCCGGTGGCGTTCGATGCCCAGATGGTCTTGTGGGTGTAGCCACCCGAACCGGAGACGTCGTCGCGCTTCTGGTGGGGCTGGCCCCACTGGATGCGCCGCTTGTTGCGCCGGGACTCGGGTGCGACATATGCCTCGATGCCGATGATCGGGGTGATCCCGGCCTTCTGGGCGGTGTGGAAGAAGTCGTACGCCCCGTGGAGGTTGCCGTGGTCGGACATCGCGATGTGCGTCATGCCCATCTCGTTGCACGCGTTGAACATGTCCTTCAGCCGCGCGGCACCGTCCAGCAGCGAGTACTGGGTGTGGACGTGCAGGTGCGTGAACGGCGTCTTGGTCACGGTGGGAGCCTCCGGGGGGAGAGAGGGGCGGCAGCTTTGAATCCTACGTCTCCCGGCTGACACAAACGGGGCACCGACCGGTACCTTCATCCGTTGCAGACCCAAGGACACCTGTCCGAAATGCGATCCCGTACGTGATCGACCAGCGCCATCAGGAGGATCCGCCATGGCGGTACCCGAGACGACCGACGAGCAGCGCGCCGAGCAGATACTCGACGTGTTCGACACCGCGTTCGGAGAGCTGCTCGCGGCCGACCCCGCCGCCTTCCAGGTCAAGTTCCGGAAGATGGCGGCCTCGGCCTTCGCCTTCTACCGGGGCACCGCCTGCCTCTTCTACTCCGACCTGGAGCGCGACCGGCACGGCGGCCCGTACCTGGACGAGCAGACGGGCCGGGTGTGGATCCACGGCGACCTGCACGCCGAGAACTTCGGCACGTACATGGACTCCAACGGCCGGCTCGTCTTCAACGTCAACGACTTCGACGAGGCCTACGTCGGCCCCTTCACCTGGGACCTGAAGCGCTTCGCCGCCTCCGTCGCCCTGATCGGCTACACCAAGGCCCTCGGCGACGCGCAGATCAGCGAGCTGGTGCGGATCTACGCGGGCGCCTACCGCGAGCGCATCCACCACCTGGCGACCGGGGCCAAGCACGAGGAGGTCCCCTCCTTCACATTGGACACCGCCGAGGGCGCGCTGCTCTCCGCCCTGCGCTCGGCGCGCTCCCGCACCCGTTTCTCCCTGCTGGACTCGATGACGGAGATCCGCGACCACGAGCGCCGCTTCACCGACGGCGGGGGCGCGATCGAGCTGGACGCGGCCACCCGGTACAAGGTGCTGGCCGCCTTCGACGGGTACCTGGAGACCCTGCCCGAGGAGTCCCTGGTCCGCCCGGACTCCTACCGGGTCAAGGACGTCGTGGGCCGCCGGGGCGTGGGCATCGGCTCGGCCGGCCTGCCCTCGTACAACATCCTGCTGGAGGGCCACAGCGACGCCCTGGAGAACGACGTCGTGATCTACCTCAAGCAGGCGCAGACCCCGGCCGTGTCCCGGCACATCACCGACCGGGCGGTGCGCGAGTACTTCGAGCACGAGGGCCACCGCACGGTGATCTCGCAGCGCGCCCTCCAGGCGCACGCCGACCCGTGGCTGGGCTGGACGGAGCTGGACGGGGCCGGGCAGCTGGTCGCGGAGGTCTCCCCGTACGCGGTGGACCTGGACTGGTCCGACCTGGACGACCCGGAGGAGATCGCGGCGGTCGTCGCGGACCTGGGCCGGGCCACGGCCACCATGCACGCGGCGGCCGACGCCGCGGAGAGCGGCCACTCCCTGGTCCCCTTCTCCACCGAGCGGGCCATCGACGCGGCGATCGCCGCCGACGAGGAGGGCTTCGCGACGCTCCTGGTGGACTTCGCGCACGCCTACGGGGCTCGGGCGCGGGCCGACCACCAGATCTTCGTGGACCTGTTCCGCAACGGCCGGATCATGCCGTAGGTCCGGTGCCGCGGCGGCCCCGGAGCCCTGGATTCACAGGGAGGCATGGCAGACTCGCGACGATGGACATATCAGGAGCAGGACCGAGGGCACTGCGGGCCGCGCTGTTCAGCGCGCTCGTCGTGCTGCTCTCGGCCGGCTCCCACGTGCTCCTGTCCCGGGTCCCGCTGCCGCCCCTGCTGGCCGCCGGGGCCTTCGCGGGGGTCTTCGCGATCGCGTTCGCGCTGGCGGGCCGCGAGCGCGGCTTCGGACCGATCGCCGGGCTGCTGGTCCCGCTGGAACTGGCCGCCGACACGGTCTTCACCGCCGGACAGCGCGTCTGCTACGGCCCCGCGGGCGGACCGGTCTCCGGGCCGCTGCACGCGCTGGGCCTGGACGGGCTGTGCGGCGGGACCCCGGTGGGCGGCTCGCTGACCACCGTGGCCGGCCCCGTCGGCGATCCCGCCGCCCTGCTGGCCGCCCCCGGTCCGTGGACGCCCTGGCTGCTGCTGGGCGGGCACGTCGGCATCGGGCTGCTGGCCGCCGCGTGGCTGCGGCACGGCGAGCGGGCCCTGGCCCGGCTGCTGCGGGCGGTGGCCGCCCTGGCGTTCCGGCCGCTGCTGCTGGCGGTCGCCCCGTTGGCGGCGGGTGCCGGGCCCGCCGGGCGGGCGCCGCGCCGGCCGTTCCCGGGCGCGGGTGCCCGTACCCGCTTCCCGGCGCATTCCGTGGGACGGAGGGGACCTCCCGTACGCGCGGCGCTCGCGAGCGCCTGACGTACGTACGGCAGTCCCCCCTCGTCCTTCCACGTCCCACGGAGATCATCATGAGTGCACGCAACAGCCAGCAGAACAAGGCCGCCGCCCGCGAGAAGCTGCGCATCGAGCGCGAGAAGCAGGCCAAGAAGGACAAGGCGCGCCGCCAGGCGTTCGTGGCCGCCGGGATCGTCGGCGTCCTGGCCCTGGCCGCGGGCGTCGGCTACCTGGTCGTCAAGGGCAACGAGCCCGGCTACTGGGAGAAGGCCGCCGACGCCACCCTGGTCAAGCCGAAGAACACCGAGGGCGCGGACGGTCTGACCGTCGTCGTCGGCAAGCCCGAGGCCAAGAAGACCCTGGAGATCTACGAGGACTCCCGCTGCCCGGCGTGCGCCGCCTTCGAGCAGTCGTCCGGCGAGCAGGTCAAGAAGGACGTCGACGCGGGCAAGTACAAGCTCCGGTACTTCGGTGCCACCTTCATCGACAACGCGTCCAAGGGCGAGGGCTCGAAGAACGCGCTGAGCGCGCTGGGCGCGGCGCTGAACGTCAGCCCGCAGGCCTTCCTCGACTACAAGGCCGCGCTGTACTCCAAGGACCTGCACCCCGACGAGAGCGTCGACAGCTTCGCCAAGGACGACTACCTGATCAAGGTCGCGGACACGGTTCCGGCACTCAAGGGCAACGCCGAGTTCAAGAAGGCCGTCGAGGACGGTACGTACGACCGGTGGGCGATGGACATGTCGAAGGCCTTCAACAAGTCCGGGGTGACGGGCACCCCGACGCTGAAGATGGACGGCAAGAAGATCGACACCCCGGCGACGCCGGAGGCGTTCACGGCCGCGATCGACAAGGCCCTGGCCGGCTGATCCGTCCGCATCCGGCCGCAATTGTGCGGACAACGGGTGGGTGAACTCCCAGAGTTCGCCCACCCGTTCCCTTTCCGAGACTGTTCCTGGCTGAATACCGATCAGTAATATGATCGCCCGTGACCAGTCATCTCACCCCCTCCGCCGACGGCGCCGCCACGGCCGCCCGCCCGGCACATCCGCGCCGCCGTTCGGTCGTCCTGGCCGCCGCCGCCACGGCCGCGCTCGCGCCGATCACCGCGCTCGGCGCCCCGGCCGCCCACGCGGCCGGATCCACCCCCGCCTTCCTGCACGGCGTCGCCTCGGGCGACCCGCTGCCCGACGGGATCCTGCTGTGGACCCGCGTCACCCCGACCGCGGAGGCCGTCCCCGCCTCCGGCCTCGGCCCGGACACCGCCGTGGGCTGGGAGGTGGCCGAGGACAAGGCCTTCTCCCGGATCGTCGCGAGCGGTTCCGTCACCGCCAGTGCCGCCACCGACCACACCGTCAAGGCCGACGTGCGCGGACTGCGCCCGCAGACCCCGTACTGGTACCGGTTCACCGCCGGCGCCACGGTCTCCCCGGCCGGACGGACCCTGACCGCCCCGGCCGCCGACACCCGCACCCCCGGCGTGCGCTTCGGCGTGGTGTCCTGCGCCAACTGGGAGTCCGGGTACTTCTCGGCGTACCGGCACCTGGCCGCCCGCACCGACCTGCACGCGATCCTGCACCTCGGGGACTACATCTACGAGTACGCCACGGGGGCGTACCCGGAGCCCAAGTACGTCGTGCGCCCGCACGAGCCCCGGAACGAGATCCTCTCGCTGGCCGACTACCGCACCCGGCACGGCAAGTACAAGACGGACGCCGACCTCCAGGCCCTGCACGCGGCGCACCCGATCGTCGCCATCTGGGACGACCACGAGTTCGCCAACGACGCCTGGTCCGGCGGCGCGGAGAACCACACCCCCGCCACCGAGGGCGACTGGGCGGCCCGCGCGGCCGCCGCCAAGCAGGCCTACTTCGAGTGGATGCCCGTACGCCCCTCCATCGCGGGCACCGTCTACCGGCGGCTGCGGTTCGGCACCCTCGCCGACCTGCACCTGCTGGACCTGCGCAGCTTCCGTTCGCAGCAGACGAAGGCCGGCAGCGGCTCGGTGGACGACCCCGAGCGCACCATCACCGGACGGGCGCAGCTGGACTGGCTCAAGGCGGGCCTGGCCTCCTCGAACGCGACCTGGCAGCTGGTGGGCACCTCGGTGATGATCTCGCCGGTGGCCTTCGGCGCGCTGCCCGCGCACCTGCTGAAGCCGCTCACCAAGCTGCTCGGCCTGCCCGAGGGCGGAATAGCGATCAATGTGGATCAGTGGGACGGCTACACGGACGACCGCAAGGAACTCCTGGGCCACTTGAAGGACCGGAACATCAAGAACACGGTGTTCCTGACCGGCGACATCCACATGGCATGGGCGAACGAACTCCCGGTGGAGAAGGCGAC
This sequence comes from Streptomyces sp. NPDC031479, assembly GCF_055581065.1. NCBI lineage: Bacteria > Bacillati > Actinomycetota > Actinomycetes > Kitasatosporales > Streptomycetaceae > Streptomyces > Streptomyces sp. NPDC031479. The sequence goes on along the minus strand of NZ_JBVIKC010000032.1, from coordinate 7,852 downwards.
GTACCCGGGCTCGGGCACGGCGGCGACCGAGTTCGTGGTGACCTCGGTGACCTCCGACAACCTCGACGACATGCTGCACGTCCTGCCGGACACGCTCTCGCTGGTCGCGGAATCGGCCATCAAGGCCGCGAACTGGCACGTCAAGTGGCTGGACATGGACGCCCACGGATACGGCGTCCTGGACGTGACGGCCGAGCGCTCGCAGATGGACTACTACGTGGTTTCGGACAAGCGGCGGCAGGACGCGACCTCCTCCTGGGAGCGCTCGTACCGCACGCTGAACGGCACGCAGAAGGTGGAGCGGGCCGACCGCCCGGTTTCCTGACAGACCGTCAAATCTGCTGTCGGTAGGGGTTTCTGGTGCAGACCAGGGGCCCCTACCGCACCATCGGCAACAAATCTTTAACCTCCGGGTACTTGCCAATTGAATGACATGCACACGTAAGCTTCCGGCCAGCGTGAGGAAATACCTCACCCCCCACCACGCTTCGCGAGGAGTCAACGTGCGCGCTGTTGCCCGCATATCCCCCCTGCTCCGCCGCCGCCTCATGGGCACGGCCGTCCTGGCCTCCACCCTGGCCTTCGCCCCGCTGACGGCCCCGACCACGGTCGCCGCCGCCGCTGCGAAGACCCCCGCCGAGGTCTGTGCCGAGCAGGGCTCCGCCCCTGCCAACGCCCGTGTGGCGCGGCCCAAGGACCACCACGCGGCCGATCCCAACGAGATCAGCGACGCCCAGGTCAAGTCCATGGACGCCGACCTGAAGAAGAAGCTCGCCCAGCTCCAGCTCTCCCCGCAGCAGAGCGAGGGCATGCGCGCCGGCGCCGCGGCCGCCGTCACGACCATCCCGGTCTACGTGCACGTCATCACCTCCGGCAGCACCGGCAAGCTGACGGCCACCCAGATCAACAACCAGATCTCGGTCCTCAACGCGGCCTACGCGGGCCAGGGCACCGGCAACGTCAACTCCGGCTTCCAGTTCAGCCTGGCCGGGACCGACTACACCGACAACTCGACCTGGTACAACGTCTCGGACGGCACCAAGGCCGAGAAGGACATGAAGAACGCCCTGCGCAAGGGCGGCAAGAACGCGCTCAACCTCTACACCGCCAACCTCGGCGGCGGGCTCCTCGGCTGGGCGACCTTCCCCAGCTCCTACAACTCGGCGCCCAAGATGGACGGCGTCGTCATCCTCAACTCCTCGGTGCCCGGCGGCTCCGCCACCAACTACAACGAGGGCGACACCGCCACCCACGAGGTCGGCCACTGGATGGGTCTGTACCACACCTTCCAGGGCGGCTGCACGGGCAGCGGCGACTCGGTCTCCGACACCCCGGCCGAGTCCAGCGCCGCCTTCGAGTGCCCGACCGGGCGCGACACCTGCACCGCGCCGGGCGCCGACCCGATCCACAACTTCATGGACTACACGTACGACTCCTGCATGTACCAGTTCACGGCCGGCCAGGTGTCGCGCATGAAGAGCATGTGGACGGCCTACCGCGCCTGACCCGCGGCCGGTCTTCCCCGCTCCGTCCGCTCCATCCGCTCCACCGCGCCTCCCGCGCAACCGGCAGGGCCCCCGGCGTCACCGCCGGGGGCCCTGCCTCCGTCCGTCCCGCGGGCCCGCTCCCTACAGGCTGTCGAGGAAGCCGAGCGCGACCTTCCAGGTCTCCTCCGCCGCCTCCGCGTCGTAGTCGTCCAGGTCCGGGTCCGTGAACAGGTGACCGGCCCCGGGATAGGTGTGCACCTCCACGTCCGCTCCGGCCCGCCGCATCCGCAGGTACCAGGCGGTCAGCCAGTCGTGCGGCTCGAAGGGGTCCGGGTCGGCGACGTGCAGCTGCACCGGCAGCTCGTCGGCCGACGCGTCCTCGTCCAGGTCCGCCGTGCCGTGCAGGAGCAGCAGTCCGCGCGCCTTGTCGTCGGCCAGCGCCAGGTGCTGGGCGACGGAGCCGCCGTAGGAGAAGCCGGCGTAGACCAGACCCTGGTCGGAGTACGGCGCCACGGCCAGGACCGCCCGCTTGAGCAGCTCGTCGCGGCCGACCTCGTCCTGGTGGGCCATCCCCTCCTCGACCGTCGCGAACGTACGCCCCTCGAAGAGGTCGGGCACCTGGACCTGGTGTCCGGCCGCGCGCAGCCGGTCGGCCGCCGCGTGCACCGCGGGCCGCAGCCCGTACGTCGAGTGGAAGAGCACGATGTTCATGCCTCCCATCGTGCCATTCGCGGCGAAGGGGGGAGTCGCGGGACCCGTCGCGGTTAGGTTCTGGGTATGGAGATGGAGAACGTCCTGCGTCCCGTCGTGGCCCTGGCCGCCGTGCTGGTCCTCACCCTGCTCGCCGGGTGGCTGCTGGACCTGATGCTGCGCAAGGCGGACGCCCGGCACACCGAGACCCCGTTGTGGGGGCTGCTGCGCCGCTGCGTCCCGCCCTTCCGGCTGGTCCTGGCCACGGGCCTGCTGCAGGCCTCGTACCGGCGGGCGGGCGTCTTCCCCGCCCACCGGGCCGCCGTCGGGCACGTCCTGGCCCTGCTGATGATCGCCTCGACCGCCTGGCTCCTCGTCCGGATCGCCACGGCGGTCGTGGACTCCGTCTACTCCCGCTACGCCGCCTCCGCCCCGGACTCCGCCCGGGTCCGCCGCGTCCGCACCCAGGTCACCCTGATCCAGCGGGTGCTCGTCGCCGTGGCGGTGGTGGTCTCGGTCGCCGCGATGCTGCTGACCTTCCCCGCCATGAGGGTGGCCGGCGCCTCGATGCTGGCCTCGGCCGGCGTCCTCGGCATCGTGGCCGGCATCGCCGCCCAGTCCACCCTCGGCAACCTCTTCGCCGGACTCCAGATCGCCTTCGGCGACACCGTGCGCATCGGGGACACCGTGGTCGTGGACAAGGAGTGGGGCACGGTCGAGGAGATCACCCTGACCTTCCTCGTCGTCCGCACCTGGGACGAACGCCGCATCACGATGCCGGTCTCGTACTTCACGAGCAAGCCCTACGAGAACTGGTCGCGCGGCGGCGCCGAGATCACCGGCACCGTCCTCTTCCACCTCGACCACGCGGCGCCGGTAGCCCTGATGCGGGACAAGCTCGCGGAGCTCCTCAAGGACATCCCCGAATGGGACGGCCGCACCGGTTCCCTGGCCGTCACCGACACCACCCCGAACACCATCGTGGTGCGCGCCGTCGTCACGGCGAAGAACGCCGACGAGGTGTGGACCTTGCGCTGCGCGGTGCGCGAGCAGCTGGTCGCCTGGCTGTCCGCCCAGCACCCGTACGCCTTCCCCCGCGTCACGACCTCGGAGAGCGACCCCCGCCCTTAGGGGGTGTCTCTTCCGGGACGACCCGGGCCGGTGCGGGGCGGAGCGGTCAGAACGTCAGGCGCAGCAGCGCGCCGCCGCCGGGTGCGGGCTGCGCCGTCAGCTCCGCCGCGTGCGCCCGCGCGATCTGCCGGGCCATCGCCAGCCCCAGCCCCGAGCCCGGCAGGGCGCGGGCGGTCCCGGCCCGGTAGAAGCGGTCGAAGACGTACGGCAGGTCCTCCGGGGCGATGCCAGGACCGTGGTCGCGGACCGTCAGCTCGGGGGCACCGCCGTCGTGCACCGTCAGCTCCACCTCCACCGGCAGCCCCGGCGGGCTGAACTTCGCCGCGTTGTCCAGCAGGTTCCCCACCAGCCGGCTCAGCCGCGCCGGCACCCCCGGCACCACCGCCTCGGCCGTCTCGACACGGAACTCCACCGCGGGCCAGTGCGCCCCCGCCACCTCCGCGCAGTGCCGCACGAGGAGGTCCAGCCGCACCTGTTCCACCAACGGCGTCGGCTCCTCGTCCCGCGCGAGCTCGATCAGGTCGTTCACCAGCCCCGTCACCTCCCGCAGCTGGCGCCCCAGCGCAGCCGCCGCCCGTTCGCGCTGGGCGGTGGTCAGCCGGTCGGCGCGGGCCAGCAGTTCCGCGTTGGTCCGCAGCGCCGTCAGCGGGGTCCGCAGCTCGTGCGAGGCGTCCGCGACCAGCCGCCGCTGCGCGGTGACGGACTGCTCCAGTTCCCCGAGCATCGTGTTGAAGCTCCCGGCCAGCCGCGTGATCTCGTCCTCCCGCCCCGGCGGCGGCAGCTCGATGCGGTACCGCGGATCCCGGGTCGCGGCGATCCGCTCGGCCATGGCGGTCAGCCGGGTCACCGGGGCGAGGCCGGTCCGGGAGACCCAGCGGCCGAGTACGGCGGCCAGCAGCACCCCCGCCACCGCCGTCAGGACGAGCCACCAGACGGCCTCCTGCGAACCGCCCTCGACGCTGTCGGCCCGCAGCGCCACCTGGAGGGCCCGCCCCTCGGCGTAATCGGTGGTGAGCATCCGCGCGGGGTGCCCGTCCACCGTGATGTTCGAGAAGTACGGGGCCCGCGTGCCGGCGGCGACCTGCCGCGCGGCCGGGGCCACGGGCAGCAGCCCCGGCGCCGACGGGTCCCGGTCCGGGTCGGCGGGCACCACCTCCGCGCACGCGGGGGCGGCCAGGAAGCGGCACTCCCCCGCCAGCGTGCCGGGGACCTCGTCGGGATTGCGCTGCGCGGCGAGCCGGGCGGACTGGGTCAGGTTGAGATCGAGCTGCCAGTACAGCGCGTCCCGTACGACGAAGAACGCGGTCACGCACATCACGACGGCCACCAGGGCCACGGCCGCGGTGACGGACAGCGCCAGCCGGGTCCGCAGCGGCCCCCGCCTGCGCCAGAACGCGGCGCTCCGCCGCCGGTCACCGCGTTTCACGCCGTGTCCAGCCGGTAGCCGACCCCGTGCACGGTGTGGACCAGCCGGGGCTCGCCGCCGGCCTCCAGTTTCCGGCGCAGGTAGCCGACGTACACGGCGAGCGAGTTGGAGTCCGGCCCGAAGTCCTGCCCCCACACCAGTTCGAGGATCAGCTCGCGCGGAAGCACCTGCCCGGGGTGGCGCAGGAGCAGTTCCAGCAGCGCGGCCTCGGTCCGGCTGAACTCCAGCGGCCGCCCGCCCCGCCGGCCGGTCCGGGTCCCGGGGTCCAGAACGAGGTCGTCGAAGCCCAGCGGGGCGGCGCCCGGGGGCTCGGGGGCGGCCCGCCGCAGCAGGGCCCGCACCCGCGCGACCAGCTCGTCCAGCGCGAACGGTTTGACGAGGTAGTCGTCGGCCCCGGCCTCCAGCCCGTCGACGCGTTCGCTGACGGAGTCCAGCGCGGTCAGGATGAGCACGGGCGTGCGGTCACCCATCGCCCGCAGCTGCCGGCACACCCCCAGCCCGTCGAGCACCGGCATCAGCACGTCCAGGACGACCGCGTCCGGCTCCCAGCGCGCCACCTCGGACAGAGCGGCCAGCCCGTCCGCCGCTCCCCGCACCTCGAACCCCTCGATGGCCAGGCCGTCCTCCACGGCGGCCCGCACCTCGGGCTCGTCGTCGACCACCAGAATCCGCTGCCTCATAGGACAAAGACTGCCAAAGGCGTCGACGAGAACCTCTTAGAACGTTCTTAGGACGCACCGCGAGTGTGCGTCCATGACCACTCGACACACACCGGCGGCACTCTCCGTCGTGATCGGCGCGGGCGGCACCGGCGGCCACATCTACCCGGGGCTCGCCCTCGCCGAGGCGCTGCGCGCGGCCGTCCCGCGGGCCGTGATCTCGTTCGTCGGGACCGAACGGGGCCTGGAGACCGAGCTGATACCGGGCGCCGGCTACCGCCTGCACACCGTTGACATGATCCCCTTCGACCCTGCGCTGGGCGCGAAGCGCTACCTGCTGCCCGCCGCGCTGCTGCGCTCGGCCCACCAGGCCCGTGCGGTGATCCAGGCGCAGGGCGCGCACGCGGTCGTCGGCATGGGCGGCTATCCGAGCGCGCCGGCGGTGCTCGGCGCCCGGCTGGCCGGGCTGCCGGCCGTGATCCACGAGTCGAACGCGGTGCCCGGCCGGGCCAACCGGTTCGCGGCCCGGCTCACCCCGCACGTCGCGGTGGCCTTCGACCGCAGCCGCTCCCGCCTGGCGGGCGGGGCGAGGGCGCTGACCACCGGCATGCCGATCTCCGCGGCGCTGGCGGGGCTCGCGGACCTCCCCGGCCCGCGGCGGGCGGAGCTGCGCGCCGAGGCCCGGCTCGCGCTGGGCGTCCCCCCTGGGCGACGGCTGGTGGTCTTCAACGGGGGCAGCCTGGGCGCCGTACGCCTCACCGGGGCGGCCGTCGCCCTGGCCGGGCTCTGGCAGGGGCGGGACGACGTACAGCTGCTGATCAAGACGGGCCCGGCGGCGCTGCCCGACACGGAGGCGGACCTCACCGCGACCGGCGGCCGTCGGATCGCCCGGGCCGTGCCGTACCTGGACCGCATGGACCTCGTCTACGCGGCCGCCGACCTGGTGGTGTGCCGGGCGGGCTCCGCGACGGTGGCCGAGCTCGCGGCGACCGGGGTCCCGGCCGTGCTCGTGCCCTACCCGCACGCCCCGGGCGACCACCAGACGCACAACGCCCGGGTCCTGTCCGACGCGGGCGCGGGGCTGCTGCTGTCCGACGCGGAGGCCACCGCCGAACGCCTCGCCGAGCTCATCGGCCCGCTGCTGGCCGACCCGGCCCGGCTGGCGTCGATGGCGGGCGCCGCCGACCCCGGCCCGCACGCGCGGGCCGCCGAACTGCTGGCCACGGAGGTCCTCCGCGTGGCCGGCCTCTCCCTTCCCACCCTGGAGCACGCATGATCACGAACTGGACCGGCCGCACCGTCCTCGTCACCGGGGCCGAGGGGTTCATCGGCTCGACGCTGGTGGACCTGCTGGTGGCGCGGGGCGCCCGGGTCCGCGCCTTCGTGCACTACAAGCCGTACGCCGAGAAGGGCCACCTGGCCCGCTACCTCGCCGACCCCGACGGCCCGGTGGAGATGTGGGCGGGCGACGTCCGCGACGCGGGCCGGGTCAGCGACGCGGTGGCCGGGTGCGACACCGTCTTCCACCTCGCGGCACTGATCGGGATCCCGTACAGCTACGCCTCGCCGGGCGCGTACGTGCAGACGAACGTCACCGGTACGGAGAACATGGCGGAGGCCTGCCGCCGCCACGGGGTGCGCCGCCTGGTCCACACCTCCACGAGCGAGGTCTACGGCACGGCCCTCACGGCGCCCATCACGGAGGAGCACCCGCTCCAGCCGCAGTCCCCGTACTCCGCTTCGAAGATCGGCGCGGACATGATGGCGCTCTCCTTCCACCACGCCTTCGAACTGCCGGTGACGGTGGTGCGCCCCTTCAACACCTACGGCCCGCGCCAGTCGGCGCGCGCGGTGATCCCGACGATCCTGGCCCAGCTGCACTCGGGCGCCCGTGAGGTGCGCCTCGGCTCCCTGTCCCCCACCCGGGACTTCACGTACGTGACGGACACGGCCGAGGGCTTCCTCGCGGTGGCGGAGTGCGACCGGGCGCTGGGCCAGGTGGTCAACCTCGGCTCCGGCCAGGAGATATCCGTCGGCGACCTGGCGCAGGCGCTGATCGCGGCCTCGGGCCGGGACGCCGAGGTGGTCGTGGACCCGTCCCGGCTGCGCCCCTCGGGCAGCGAGGTCCAGCGCCTCCTCTCGGACAACTCCCGCGCCCGCGCGTGGGCCGGCTGGAAGCCGGAGGTCTCCCTGACGGAGGGCCTGCGCCGCACCTCCGACTGGATCGCGGCGAACCTGCACCTCTTCGCCCCGGACCGCTACCAGGTCTAGGCCGTCTCCTGCGGATCCCGCCCGCCCCGGTCCCGCCCGCCCCGGTCCCGCCCGCCCCGGTCCCGGCCGTCACCGGGGCCGGGGGGGGGCCGGTTTGTCGGTGGCACCCCCCAGCCCCCCCCCCCCCCACGGACCCCTCCGGACGTACACATCGGGGGGGTGCAGCACACCATCCACGATTCCCCGGT
>NZ_JBVIKC010000031.1:0-91605 GCF_055581065.1 Streptomyces sp. NPDC031479 | reverse complement strand
CCCCCCCCCCCCCCCCCCCCCCCCCCCCCCCCCCCCCCCCCCCCCCCCCCCCCCCCCCCCCCCCCCCCCCCCCCCCCCCCCCCCCCCCCCTCCCCTCCCCCCCCCCCCCCCCCCCCCCCCCCCCCCCCCCCCCCCCCCCCCCCCCCCCCCCCCCCCCCCACGCCCGCTTGGTCCGTTCGACCCTGGTCCTCGCCGTCAGCAGGCCGGAACCTCCCCGCCCCGCTGGAGCGCCCGCAGGGAGTCCACCGCGCCCGACAGCGAGGTGACGGGGATCAGCCGCAGCCCCTGGGGGAGTTCGGCCTTGGCGTCGGAGCATTCCGCCTTCGGGACGAGGAAGACCGTCGCCCCGTCGCGGCGGGCCGCCTGGGTCTTCAGGCCCACTCCCCCGACGGCGCCGACCGTCCCGTCGGCGGTGATGGTTCCCGTACCGGCGATGGTGCGCCCGCCGGTGAGGTCGCCGCCGCTGCCGTCGCCGTCGAGCTTGTCGACGATGCCGAGGGAGAAGAGCAGTCCGGCGCTGGGGCCGCCGACGTCGGCGAGGTTGAGGTCGGCCTTGACCGTCTTCGGGTCCTTGTGGAGATATCCGAGGGCGGCCTGGGCGGCGGCCGACTGGGACTGCGTCATCTCCTCCAGGTTGTGCTGCTCGATCTCCTTGTCGCTTCCGCCCGACGGGTAGACGGCCCCCTTCGGCATGACCGCCCGGGTGCTGTCGAACCAGTTCCCGAGCAGCTCGGGCAGGGTGACGGTGCTGGAGGGGCCGGTCGCCTGGATGGTGGTCATCCGCAGCTGGCCCTTGGTGTCCCGGGTGGGCGCGCCGCTGACGGTGATGACGGGCTTGCCGTCACGGGCGCCGAGCACGTCGGCCGTGAGGCCCGGCTGGGCGATCACGAAGGGCAGTGGCGCGAGGGCCGCCACCGCGAACAGCGCGGCTACGGGCGCGGCGCAGATGGCCAGGGCGGCGGGACGCGGCAGACGTGTGAGGCGAGAGAGCACCCGGCCAATCTATCGGGCCGCGCGCCCGCGCCCGTGGCACCGGTGTCCGGGGCGCAGGTGTCCGGGGCCCGCGACCGCCGTTGGTGGGGCTCCCCGGCGGCGGTACCGCATCCGGCGCGGCGCCCCCTCCGGGAACACCGCGGCGGGCGGCCACCGGCTAGCGCAGGGCGTCGGCGACCTCGCGGGCGGCGTCGACCACGCGCGGGCCCACCCGCTCCGGTACGGCGTCGGCCAGCATCACCACGCCGACGCTGCCCTCCAGCCCGGTGATGCCGACCAGCGGGGCGGCGGCGCCGCTGGCGCCCGCTTCGAGTTCGCCGTGGGTCAGGGTGTAGCCGGGCTCGATGAGCGTGCCCTGGCGGGCGGCCAGGATGGCCCGGCCGGCCGCACCGCGGTCCAGGGGGTGACGGAAACCGGCCCGGTAGGCGACGTGGTAGTCGGTCCAGGTCGGCTCGACGACGGCGACGGCGAGCGCCTCTGTGCCGTCGACGAGGGTCAGGTGCGCGGTGGCGCCTATGTCCTCGGCGAGCGAGCGCAGCGCGGGCAGCGCCGCCTCCCGCACGAGCGGGTGGACCTGACGCCCCAGCCGCAGCACGCCGAGCCCGACGCGGGCCCGGCCGCCGAGGTCGCGGCGGACCAGGGCGTGCTGTTCGAGGGTCGCGAGCAGTCGGTAGACCACGGTGCGGTTGACACCGAGGCGGTTGGAGAGCTCGGTGACAGTCAGACCGTGGTCGGTGTCGGCGAGCAGCTTGAGGACTCTCAGCCCTCGATCGAGAGTCTGGGAGGTTTCCGCGGTCACGACGCCTCTCCCTCTCCTTCGGGTGGGCGGCGGTGACTCTCACGGGGTGGAGCGCTGCCGGTCCCTCGGCGACGCACGGAGAGGCCGCCGGTAGCGGCCATGGCACCGGCTGCGCTCCCGCGGCGGCGCTGCCACGGGGCGTTCGATGCGGGGACAGTAGCGAGCGGGTCCGCTCAGCGGAAGGCCTCGTCCAGAATCCGGGCGCCTGCTGTCGGTTTGTGTCCTTTTCTGCTGACGCCTGTGCCAATTCGTAATGTTCCTCAAGCGAAAACCGCTTTACAGCCCCCTTAGTCTGATCACGTTCAAAAAGATTTTTGGGGGTGGGCAGGGCGTGCGACGCCGTGCCCACGTAGGGGAAAGAAGTACAAGTGAAGCTGAAGCGCATGGCCATCGTCGCCGCCGCTGCCGTGGTGGGCCCGACGGTCCTCATGGCCACGCCCGCCATGGCGGACGAGGTCCAGAACCCGGCGATCACCACGCCGGACGCGGCTCCGGCCGCCGACGCCGCCGCCAAGCCGGCCGTGGAGACCCCGGCGACCCCGGCGGAGGCTGCCAAGCCCGCCGCGGAGACCCCGGCCCCGGCCGCCGAGACCCCGGCCGCGAAGCCCGCCGCCGAGACCCCGGCGACCACCCCGGCCGCCGACGCCGCCAAGCCCGCCGCGGAGACCCCGGCGGTTCCGGCCGCCGACGCCGCCAAGCCCGCCGCCCAGACCCCGGCTCCGGCCGCGAAGGCCGCGGACGCGGCCGACGCCAAGGACGCCGCGAAGTGGGTCGCCGACGGCCCGAAGCTCGCGATCAAGGACCTGCCGTCCTCCTTCAAGGCCGGCGGCGGCTGGCAGGAGTTCACCCTTGAGGTGGACAACACCGGCGGCAAGGACCACAAGGACTACTCCCTCGCCGTTGACCTGATGACCCGCACGAAGGTCAAGGACGGCAACATCGCCCTTGAGGTCTACCTCCCCAACGAGGAAGGCGACTGGGACTGGTACCCGGCGGAGTCGACCGGCTCCGACAACGAGTTCTTCCTGACCTTCGGACACGGGGCGATCGCGAAGGACGACAAGTTCGACATCAAGCTCCGTCTGAAGTTCTCGAAGGACACCCCCACGACGGACATCGCCCTCACCCCCGCGGGGTGGAGCAACGCCGAGGGTGACGAGAGCTACTCCGCGGACAACATCGTCGAGTCCAAGGTCGAGGGCAAGACCGGCGGCAACACGGGCAACACGGGCGGCAACACCGGTGGCGGCCACACCGGTGGCGGCACCAAGCCGAACGGTGGCACCTCCACCACGCCGATCGTCGACCACAACACTGGCACCGGCACCACCGTCTCCACGGGCACCACCACCAACGCCGGCGGTCAGCTCGCCGAGACCGGTACCGACGCAGCCACCACCTGGGCCCTCGGCGCCGGCGGCGTCGCGCTCGCCCTGGGTGCGGCCCTCGTCGCGGGCAACGGCCGCCGTCGGCGCGTCGGCGCCTGACGGCAGGCAGTAAACAGCCAGTAGGCAGTACGAGAACGGGGTCCGTGCGCAGCAGCGCACGGACCCCGTTCCGCGTGTCACACCCCCCGCGGACGCGCTACCGCATCCGCGTGGCCCACTCCTGCACCTTCTTGATCCGCTCCCGCAGCTGCCCCGCCGTCGCCTCCGCGCTCGGCGGCCCGCCGCACACGCGCCGCAGCTCCGTGTGGATCACCCCGTGCGGCTTGCCGCTCTGGTGGACGTACGCGCCGACCATCGTGTTCAGCGACTTGCGCAGCTCCAGCAGTTCCTTGTGCGAAACCACCGGCCGCCGGTCGGCCGGCAGCTCCAGCAGGTCCGCCTCCGAGTCCGGCTTGCGCCGGCTGTGCGCGATCTGCCGCGACTGCCGCTTCTGGAGCAGCATCTGCACCTGGTCGGGCTCCAGCAGCCCCGGGATGCCGAGGTAGTCCTGCTCTTCCTCGCTGCCGGGGTGCGCCTGCATGCCGAACTCGGCGCCGTCGTAGAGCACCCGGTCGAAGACGGCGTCGGACTCCAGCGCCTCGAAGGACATCTGCTCGTCCTCGCCGGTGTCCTCGTCCTCCTGCCGGTTCGCCTCGTCCATCTCCTTCTCGGACTCGGCGTACGGGTCCTCCTCGCCCTGCTTCTTCGGCTTGTCGAGGACGTGGTCGCGCTCGACCTCCATCTCGTTCGCGAAGCCGAGCAGGTAGGGGATCGTCGGAAGGAACACGGACGCCGTCTCGCCGCGCCTGCGCGATCGCACGAAACGCCCGACCGCCTGCGCGAAGAACAGCGGCGTCGAGATCGTCGTCGCGTACACGCCGACCGCCAGGCGCGGGACGTCGACGCCCTCGGACACCATGCGGACCGCGACCATCCAGCGGTCGTCGTTCCCGCTGAAGGTGTCGATGTTCTTCGAGGCGCCCGTGTCGTCCGACAGCACCAGGGTCGCCTTCGTCCCGGTGATCTCGCGGATCAGCTTGGCGTACGCGCGGGCCGAGTCCTGGTCGGAGGCGATGACGAGGCCGCCCGCGTCCGGGATGCCCTTCCTGACCTCCGTCAGGCGCTGGTCGGCGGCGCGCAGCACGTTCGGCATCCAGTCGCCGCGCGGGTCCAGCGCCGTGCGCCAGGCCTGCGAGATGGCGTCCTTGGTCATCGGCTCGCCGAGGCGGGCGGCGATCTCGTCGCCCGCCTTGGTGCGCCAGCGCATGTTGCCGCTGTAGGAGAGGAAGATGACCGGCCGCACGACGCCGTCGCCGAGCGCGTTGCCGTAGCCGTACGTGTAGTCCGCGGAGGACCGGCGGATCCCGTCGTTGCCCTCCTCGTACGTGACGAAGGGGATCGGGTTCGTGTCGGACCGGAAGGGCGTGCCGGTCAGCGCCAGGCGCCGGGTCGCCGGGTCGAAGGCCTCCAGGCAGGCCTCGCCCCACGACTTCGAGTCGCCCGCGTGGTGGATCTCGTCGAGGATCACCAGGGTCTTGCGCTGCTCGCAGCGGTTGCGGTGCAGCATCGGGCGCACGCCGACACCCGCGTAGGTGACGGCGACCCCGTGGTAGTCCTTGCTCAGCGGCCCGGCGGAGTACTCCGGGTCGAGCCGGATGCCTATCCGGGCCGCCGCCTCCGCCCACTGCTTCTTCAGGTGCTCGGTCGGCGCGACGACGGTCACCTGCTGCACCACGTGGTGGTGCAGCAGCCAGGACGCGAGGGTCAGCGCGAAGGTCGTCTTGCCGGCTCCGGGGGTCGCGACCGCGAGGAAGTCGCGCGGCTGCGTCTCGATGTACCGGGTCAGGGCACCCTCCTGCCAGGCACGCAGCTTGCTGGCGGTGCCCCACGGCGCGCGGCCGGGGAAGGCGGGTGAGAGGTGGTGGGAGGCGGTAGTAGTCACGGTCTCCGGTTCGTCTCAGTCACGGTCGCGGTCGTACGTAGGACAACCGGGCCACCTTACCGGCCCCCGCCCGCCCCTCCCGGAGGGACAGGCCCGTGACCTCGGCGGGTGCGGCGAGCGTCACATCGGGAACCTCCCGGCGCTCACATCGCGCGCAACCGCTCCGCGATCACGGCGACATCGGCCTCGTGCCCGGCGGCGACATCGATGACCAGGCCGTACGCCGCGTCCTGGTCCACCGCCGCGAGATCCACGCCGTTCACGGCGAGGAAGGTGGCGGCGGCCAGCCAGGCCGTCCGCTTGTTCCCGTCGACCAGGGGGTGGTTCACGGCGATGCCGTGGAGCAGCGCGGCCGCCTGCTCGTACGGGTCCTCGTAGGCCGGCACCCCGAACATGCGGGCCCTGGGCCGGTGCACGGCGGACTCCAGCAGCCCGGGGGCGCGCAGTTCCACGGACTGGTCCCGGGCCAGGCAGGCGTGCCGGGCGAGGTCGAGGACCTCGGCGAGGGTGAGGTGGCGCACGGCACCCCCGTCCATGGCGGCCCCGTCCACGGCGGCCCCGTCCACGGCGGCCCCGTCCACGGCGCTCACCGCCCGAGCCTCTCCAGCAGCGGGGCGTGGGCGCGGGCCAGGCGCGCGGCGGCCTCCCCGACGCGCTCGCGCTCCGCCCGCAGGTGCTCCCGTACGGCGTCCAGCGCGAGCTCCTCGGGCGTGCGGCCGGTGGCGTCGGCCAGGTCGGAGAGGTCGGCGCGCTCGGCGTCGGTCAGGGGGAGGGTCAGCTCGTACATGCCGCCGAACCTATCCCCTGGAGCCGCCCGCCCCGTCAGCTTTTCGGGGTACCCGTCTCGGCCGGGGCGGTGCCCGTCTCGGCCGGGGCAGTACCCGTCTCGGCGGGGGCAGTACCCGTCGCCGCCGGGGCGGGGCCCAGCCGGGTCTCCGCGGGGTCCAGCCGGTTCGGGGCGGGGTCCAGCCGGGTCGCGACCCAGGCCCCCACCAGCGCCACGCACGCCATCGGCAGGAACACCGCCAGGAAGGCGGCGGGGTGCGAGGCGGTGGCCTCCGCGGCCGGGGTGTGCCCGGCCGACCCCACCGCTCCCCCGCCGAGCCCGGCGAAGGCCGCACCGACGGCCGCGAGCAGCACCACGTTCGCGAGGGCGTCGGAGATCTGTAGCGCGGCGGAGTTCGCCCCGGCCTCCTCGGGCGCCGACAGTTCCAGCAGCAGCACGCTGGTCGGGCCGATCACCAGCCCCATGCCGAGGCAGCCCCCCGCCCAGGCCAGCGCCACCGTCCAGACGGGGACGGCCTCGATGAGCACCGCCGGGGCCGCCGCGATGGCGAGGGCCACCATGACCATCCCGGCGACCATGAGCCGCTCCCGGTACGGCGCCATCCGCCCCTTGGACTGCACCCAGGAACCGACCGCCCACGTCACCCCGCCCAGCGCCAGCGAGAAGCCGGCCAGCGTGGGGCTCAGCCCCCGCTGGGTGACCAGCATGAGCGGCACGAAGCTCTCCGCCCCGATGAAGGACCCCGCCGCGACCCCGCGCAGCAGCACCACGGACGGCAGGCCGCGCCGGGCCAGGTACGTCCCGCGCGGCATCAGCGCCCGCACGGCCGGCACCAGCAGGGCCACGCCCGCGGCGCCGGGCAGCAGCGACAGCCAGCGCAGGTCCTGGGCGGCGTACTGGAGCAGCCCCGCGCCCAGCGAGATCCCGAGGGCGAACCCGATCCGGCGCCGGTCGAACGCGGTGACCGCCCCGGGGTCCACGGGCCCGGAGGCGGTCCGCCGGATCGCGGGCAGGGCCACCACCAGCGGTACGACGACCAGCGCCGGGATGCCGAGGAACACCCACCGCCAGCCGAGGTGCTCGGTGACCGTCCCGGCGGCCAGCGGCCCGACGATGGACGGCACGACCCAGCTCGCGGCGAAGGCGGCCATGATGGCGGGCCTCAGCCGCTCCTCGTAGGCCCGGCTGACCACCACGTAGAGCGCGACGATGACCAGCCCGCCCCCGAACCCCTGCACGGCCCGCCCGAGGACGAAGACCCCCATGCCCACGGCGGTCCCGGAGCACACCAGCCCGGCGGCGAAGGCCCCGATCCCGACGGTGAGCGGTCGCAGCGGCCCCTGCCGGTCGGACCACTGCCCGGACAGGACCATCCCGAAGAGGCTGGTGGTGAAGTAGGCGGAGAACGCGAAGGCGTAGAGCCCGATCCCGTCCAGCTCCCGGGCGGCGACGGGCATGGCCGTCCCGACGGCGGTGGCCTCGAAGGCGATCAGGAAGATGACGGAGATCATCCCGACGCTGAGCGTCCGGTACGCGGGCCCGAGAACGCCGCCCTGCGGGGGCGGGGCGGCGTCGGGCACGGATATCCGGGGTTCAAGGGCGCTCATCGCCCCAGAGTAAGGCCCGCACTGGCCTGACGCCCCTGTCTTTTGGACGGATCCCCCCTCGGCCCCGGGACCTAGGACTGTGAACGCGACATGGCAGTCACATTGCACCCCGCCCACCCCTCTTCCCCACCCCGCGAGCCGCCCGTAGCGTCGTACGCGTCACCACCACACAGCCGTGTGCCCGAGTGGTTGAGGGACTCGCCTGCAAAGCGGGTTACGCCGGTTCGATTCCGGTCACGGCTTCCACGGAGGGCCGCCCGGGGGATCCGTCCCCAGGGCGGCCTTGCTGGTGTGCGGGGGGCTACGGGGTGGGGCTCTCGGTGGGTGCCGAGCCTGCATCGGCGTTGGCCGGGGGCAGCTCCTGCGCCCTGGCAGGAAGCCCTCCGTCATTCACACACCCGAGCTCCTTGGCCACGGCGAGCGCCGCCGAGTGGGTGACGGCCAGGTAGTCCTGGCTCAGGACGGCCGCGCCCTTGCTCTCACCCCACTGATCGTGGAACGCGGCAGTGACCTGCAAGGGGATGTCAGAGGTCGAGCCGACTCGTGCACTGACACAGTCGAACGTGACGTCGATCGACTTCCCCCGTGCCCAGACCCTCGGCCCCCGAGCGCTCACCCCGGGAAGATCGGCCGGAACTGCGTCGTACTTGCTGTACGCGGTGAACATGACCTGCGCCGTGCGGCGGTAGCCGTCCTTTGCCGTCCCTACGATCCGGCAGACCGGTTGGGGCGCGTAATGGATCTTCGCCCTGGACCGGTAGGCGTCTTCCATTGTCCGCGCCACTGAACCGGCCTCGGGATTCCTGTTCTCGTCCTGGACCTGGAATTGCGTGGATTCGAGGATCCGCTCCAATGCCTTTCCCCCGTCGTCCGTGAAGAGCCCGGCACAGATCTGGCCGACGGCGAGCAGCGGCTCAGGAGTGGGCGAGACGGAGGGCTCCGGCTCAGCGATGGAGCAGCCCACCACCGCTGCGGCGAAGACCGCCCGCCAGAGCATCAGGGCGACCGGCCTCCGCTGTATCGGGCCCCGGCTCACTCGACGCCTTTGGTCTGGGCCTCGTGGCCCTGCTGACGGGCGATGGAGTTGCCGGTTTCGTAGCCGATGCGCATCGACTCGACGAAATCGTTCCCGAAGCGGCTGTTCGGATCTACGTCATGGCGCTCCATGAACTTCCGCATGGGCGCCTCGGCACTGTGCTCGCCGGCCTGGAACATGGCCTTGTTGCTGTCGTGAGTCTCGCCGTCGATCTTGTCTTTGTGCTCTTCCTTGGCCTCGTCCGACCACTCTCCCACGACTCCTGAGGCCGCCTGCTCGGCAGCACCGCTACCGAGATCGATGGCCAGCGGAACGACGACCGCCGCCGCTCCCGCTGCTGCGGCCGTGGCGGGGAGGAACGCCACACCACCCGCGATGGCCGCCGTCGTCCCGAACTCGACCCAAGCGGACTGCTGTTCGTGCGCCTTCTCGTACTCCTCGTGCTTCTTCTCGCCGACTCCCTGGACCTGTCCCGCTCGGGACTCGTCGAGGATGCCCTGCACCTCGGCCGTGGTCCGGATCGTCGACCGGGCCCGGCCCTCGTCGATGTTTCCGTCGTGTGCCGCCTGGCCTTCCAGCACGCTCACGGAGTAGACACGCTCTGCGGTGGACACGGTGGCATAGGCATCGGGATGCTGCCCGAGCGCGGCCAGCAGGTCACGGGCGCCGTCGCGCTCGAATTGCGCATGGCCCCGATCGTCCCCGTCCCGTGGGGCGAAGACGCTGTGGTCGGGGTCCGAGCTCAGCGCTCGGTTGACGTCGTCGATGTAGCCGGCCGTCATATTGCCCAGGCTGTCGGCCAGGACGTCCTGGTGATGAAGGAGTCCGGGGTCGCCGCCGTACTTGGCCGCGACCGCCGCCATGACCGCCGCGCCGGTTTCGGTCCGGTGGAGCTCGGGCTTCGGGTCGTCCCAGGCATGACCGAGGGCAGCCGCCTCCAGGGCATGCCCCAAGGCATCCGGCATGTGTTTCTCGACCTTCTTCAGGTCGTCGAAGTTCGTGCCCTCCATGTCGATGGTGTAGTCGTAATCCTCCCGGGCGAAGAAGTCGAGGTAGCCGGTGATCGGCTTGCCCTTGGCGTCCTTGCCCAGGTTCGGTACGCCCGGCTTCTCCGTGCCGTCCTGGTTGTAGGCGTGCAGGGGCCGTCCCGGGTCGAAGAACTCGGCCGAGGCTTCCGGGCTGTGCCCCAGGGCCTCCAGGAAGCTGACCACCGGGTCGTATCCGGCGCCGTTGATCCCGGAAGGGTTGAACAGGTTCTTTCCGAGACCGTCCAGGCGGCGGGTCCCGTTGAAGAAGTCGGGGTCCTTCGCGTGGATCTGGGTGGCGTGTTCGGCGATGGGGACCAGGAACTTGGGGTCGTAGTTGCCGTAGCGCATGATCCCGCCGAGCAGCTGGTAGCCGTAGGGCGGGTTCTGGTCGTACTTCGCCAGCGGGATGTGCTGGGTGCCGAGCTTGCGCAGCTCCTGCGCATAGCTGTCCGGGAGGTGCGGCTCGGACGTGGTGCGGGTCGCCGTCGCGAGGTTGAGGCCCAGGTTCTTCTGGAGTTCCTGAACGTCCTTGAGCCGCTGTTCGTCGACCTTGCCCCACTCCTGGGTGTCGGTCGACATGGAGCCGAAGAAGTGGAGTGCACCCTTGGGGCCCAGCTCCTGGTAGAAGGCCGTGGAGAACTCCGGGACCTTCGCGTTGTCCGCAAGCAGCTCGTTCAGTTCTACGAGCTCGGCGTGGGAGAGGTCCCGCCCCTTCTTCGCGAGGGCGGCGGCGTGGCCGGCCTGCTCTGCGGCGAGGCCGGCGTACTTGGGTGAGCCGAAGTTGTGGTCCTCGGCGACGTTGGCGCCCAGCAGGCGGGCGAGCGACTGGTCGACGTCGTCGCAGGCGTCGACGGCCGCGTCGATCTTCGCCTGCCACAGCGGCAGGTTGACGCGGATGGACTCCTGGTAATCGGGATCGTGCCGGGCCGCGTAGCGCTCCTCCTCGGAGACGAGGGGAGCGGCCTGCACCTTGCCCTTGGCGTCCACCCTGAACCCGGCGGCGGGCACCTCCTCCTCGGAGAGCTTCTTCAACCGGTCGCGGGACGACTTGAACGTGGCGTGGGCCTGGGTGAGCGCCTGCTGGATGCCCTTCGCCTCCTTGGCGGCGTCCTCGAACTCCTTGGCCGTCTTCGCCACGAACGGCCGCGCCACCCCGGCGGTGACCCCGCTCCACTCGGCCTTGTCGGCCTTGGCCTTCATGCCGTTGCGGGCCGTCTCCGCCAGCTCCTCCAGCTTCGCGACCATGGCCTGCCAGTCGGTGGCCGCCGTCTGGAGCTTGTCGACGGGGGCGTTGAGCACGTTCTCGTACGTCAGCACGGGCGCCGCCTACTTGAGGTATTCGTCGAGCTTCGAGGTCGTGAACTCGGCGTAGAGCTGCTGCTCTTCCTTGTTGTGCGAGGAGAGGGAGTAGTTCAGCCCATTGGAGATCTGCGCGCAGGCGGCGACGAGGGTCTTCACCTGGCTCTCCCAACGGGAGTTGAGCTTCGTCAGGGCCGCCCCGCTCGCGAAGCCCTCCCTGCCGAGCGCGCCGGCCGCTTCGGCGGTGGCGGTGGCGGCGTGCTTGCCGTCGGTCTGGAGGCGGGAGTGCAGCGTGTGCGCCTCGGTGCCGACGGCGCCGATGTGGTCCTGGTTGAGTTCGAGGTCCTGACCGCCGACGGCCGGGGCCTGGTTGAGCCGCATGGAAACGTTGGCCGCTGCCGTGGTGCGCGCGGCGGCCCATTCCTCGTCGAACGACATCCGGGCCTCCAGGGGCAGTGCGGTCTGTTCGGTTCAGCGGCGGTTGCGACGTACGGCGACGGCGGTAACGGCCCCGCCGATGACGACGCAGGCACCCAGCCCGAGGGCGATCCACGGAAGGCTACTGCCGTCACTCTTTTTAACGCGTGCCTCGGGCAACGGTACGGGCTTGGACGCGCCAGTTTCAGCCGTTTTCCCGCCAGCGGCGCCGGCCGCCGCCAGATCGGGCAGCGGAAACACGTCTGCGGGCCCCGGGTCCCCGGGCGTGGGCACCGCGATCCGCGGCCGGACGACGCCGTACCCGACGTAGTCGTTCCGCTCGGCACCGTCTGCGGGCTTGCCAGCGGTGTTCAGCAGGACCCGGAGGACCTGGTTGTTGGTCCAGTCGGGGTGGGCCGACCAGAGCAGGGCGGCGGAGGCAGAGGCTAGGGCGGTGGCGTCGCTGGTGCCTTCGCTGGTACAGAGCCCTGTCTCTCTCGCGCAGGCCGTGATGATGCCGATGCCAGGGGCCGCCATGTCGACTTGCGGACCGTGCTGAGACTCCTTCGTCGCACCACCGTCAGCGCCCACAGCGCCCACACCTACGACTCCGGGTGTGGCACCTGGATACTCCAACTTATTGGTCGTGTCGCCATCGTTACCCACAGCAGCGAAGATCAATTTCCCTTTGGATAGTGCGTATTTGACGACCGAAGCACGCGCCTCGTCATCCTTGGGTGAGCCTTCAACCCCAAGGGAAATATTAATGACCTTTGCGTCCGATTCCGCCGCATACCTGATGGCGTCAACCCAAGACGGAGTCGAAGCACTCATCTCATCCGGAACTCGAATGGGGAGAATCTTCGCGCCTGGTGCCAGCCCAAACGCTCCGTCGCCACTGGGATGCCGACCCGAGCCAGCGATCAAAGCCGCCATCGAAGTGCCATGGGTGTTGTAGCCCGTGCGTTCGTCACCTTTGTACCCCTCCGCAAAGTCCTTGCCGGGGAGAACTTGGCCATCGAGCTCGGGAATGCGCTCGACCCCGCTGTCGATGACCGCGACGGTGATGCCCTTGCCCGTACTGGTCTTCCAGATGTCGTCTGCCTTCATGGCATCGAGGTGCCACTGCTGCTCACGGATCGTCTGCGCATGAGCTGGGGTCGCCGCGACCCCAGCCAGCACCAAACCCACCAGGGTCGAGGTCGTCTTGCGCATACGCATCCCGTGCAACATCCCTTCTATTCAGTCGATCACTGGCGGAACGACCCGCCGGTCACCCTGCCAGGTCTCTTCGTCCTCAGCCAGGTAGTCAGGGCGTGCACCCACTTGCTCTCCACGCCGCTTACTCGGGTTATGAATCCCTGCGCCGGCGTGGCCCATCCCGCCAGGGTTGCGGACGAGTCCGGAACCGCCCTGAGTGAACGGCTGCCCGTCCGTGGCCGGTCGACCACCCACAGCGGGTTGTCGACCTCCGATGATGCCGCCTGGCTCCATGGCCAACCGACGGCCGACCGGCGAACCACCTGACGGCCCGTGCGGGCCACCGAGTCCACCGCCCATCGAGCCAGGCATGCCTTGGCCGGCAGGGGGCGCGCCTTCCGCGCCGATGACGGTACCTCGCGGGATGGCCGCTCCAGGCGTGCCAGGAGAAATCGGCCGACCACCCACGATGCCCGCGTCCCGCGGGGGCGGCCCTACGACCTTGCTGCCGCCAATGGCGCTCGGAGGCCTAGTGCTGGGCATGGGGCCACCATCGGGCACCTTCAGACCTGTCGTCGGGGGGAACACCAGAGGTGGAACGAGGCCTACGGGATTGGTGTTGCCACTCCCCGGACCGACAGGCCCAACACCAGGCGCAGCCGGTACCGAAGGCAAGGTCCTGTCCGGCAGCGTCGCGACTTGGTTGAGGCCCACGCTCACGTCCCGATCCGGCGGGACTGGTGAAGGTGTGGGCATACCCCCGGCCGCTGAAGGTGTGGCGCCGCCCCATTGCGGCAGGCCACCAGTCACGACACCCGGCTCAGGGGCCTGCCCTGCGCTGGGCGTCGATGGCGTATACGACGAACTTTCGGAGTAGGACTCGCGCCCCGTCGCACCGCTCGGACGCGCGATGGCGGAACTGCGATCTCGTTCATCCGGGGCGAACTCCGGTGGCGGTGGCGGGAAGGTAGGGGCCTCCGCCGTGTTCATCTGGGTCGCCGATGTGTCGTACGACTGCGCCAGCTTCGTCAGCTGCTGGATCGCCTCATGGCGGTCACCGCTCAGCTTCGCGTGTGCCGTCTGGCCCATCTGCTGCGCGTCCGGGTCATTGTGGAACTCGTGCGCCGACGCCAGGTTCGCCGCCGCCGACGTGTCGTACTTCGGGGTGTTGGCCTTGACCTCCACCATCGTCTGGGCCGCGTGCGTCATCCACTTGCTGCCCTCTTCGCTGTAATCCGCCAACCGCAGCGTCGCGTTGCCCGCCCCGGTCACCCACGCCTGGAACACATCGGCCGCCTCGCCCTCCCAGCCCTTGACCTGGTGCTTCCGAAGGCTCTCCCCGATGTCCTTGATCACCACCGCGGCACCCGACAGCTGGGTGGCGCGTGCGACGACCGTCTCCGAGTCGAGGGAGGCGATCATCGCGAGCAGCTGCTCGTGCGTGTAACCCTCGAAGTCCGTCGCCATCAGACAGAGCCCTTCGACGTGCTCGGAACAGGAGTGAGTTCAAGGCCTCGGCCTCATGGAGGCCCCTCAGCGGCGGTTGCGTCGCACGACGACGGCGGTGACAGCCCCGCCGATGACGACGCAGGCACCCAGCCCCAGGGCGATCCAGGGCAGGCTGCTGCCGTCGCCCTCGCGCTCGGCGGCCTTCGCCTGCGGTGCGGGCTTCGAGCCGGCCGGCGGAGCCGCTGGCTTCTTCGCGGCATCCGCCGCCGCCAGGTCGGGAAGCGGGTACACGTCCCGGGGCCCCGGATCGCCGGGAGTGGGCACCGCGATCCGCGGCCGGACGACGCCGTAGCCGACGTAGTCGTTCCGCTCGGCACCGTCTGCGGGCTTGCCGGCCGTGTTCAGCAGGACCCGGAGGACCTGGTTGTTGGTCCAGTCGGGGTGAACTGACCAGAGCAGGGCGGCGGAGGCGGAAGCGAGAGCGGAGGCGTCGCTGGTGCCGTGGCTGGCACATACTTCCGTCTTTCCGACACAGGCAGAGTAGATATCGATGCCAGGGGCGGCCATGTCCACCTGCGGTCCGTGCT
Source organism: Streptomyces sp. NPDC031479 (assembly GCF_055581065.1). Taxonomy (NCBI): domain Bacteria; kingdom Bacillati; phylum Actinomycetota; class Actinomycetes; order Kitasatosporales; family Streptomycetaceae; genus Streptomyces; species Streptomyces sp. NPDC031479. Next base: position 77,034 of record NZ_JBVIKC010000031.1, on the reverse strand, counting down.
GCGACTCCTGAGTAGCGCCGCCATCAGGGCCGATCGCCCCGACACCCACAACCCCAGGAGTCGCTGCAGGATATCTGAGGGTGTTGAGCGTTTCTGCGTCGTTCCCAACGCTGGCAAAGATCAATTTCCCTTTGGAGAGGGCGTATTTCACCGCGTCGAGCCGCGCAGGGTCATCCTTGTCCGTGCCCATGGAAATATTGATGATCTTGGCATCGGAATCTGCCGCGTAACGAATCGCTTGCGTCCAGGCAGGGTGGGTCGCATCGTTCTCAATCGGGACGCGGATCGGGAGGATCTTCGCGCCTGGCGCCAGTCCGATCGCTCCGTCACCACTGGGGTGTCTTCCAGTCCCAGCGATCATCGCGGCCATGGATGTGCCGTGGTTGTCGTAGTCGGTGCGCTCATCTCCATCTTGCGATGTCGCAAGATCCTTGCCCGGAAGAACCTGCCCCTCAAGTTCGGAAACTCGCGCTACACCACTGTCGACGACAGCGATGGTGACTCCCTTGCCCGTGGTGATCTTCCAGATGTCATCTGCCTTCATGGCATCGAGGTGCCACTGCCGTTCACGGATCGTCTGCGCATGCGCAGGGGTCGCGGCGACCCCCGCCAGCAGCAGACCCACCACGGCCGAGGTCGCCTTGCGCATACGCATCCCGTGCAACATCCGTTCCGCTCAGTCGATCACCGGCGGAACGACACGACGGTCACCCTGCCAGGTCTCTTCGTCCTCGGCCAGGTAGCCGGGACGTCCGCTCCCCTGGCCCCTACGCCGTCCGCCCGGAGTAGACGCGCCGGCACCACCGTGGCCCATCCCGCTGCCTGCCACGCCGGGTCCTGATCCGTTGCGCACGAGGCCGGAGCCACCCTGGGTGAACGACTGGCCGCCTCCAACCGCCTGGCGACCACCGACAACGCCACCCGGCTCCATCGCCAGCCGGCGACCGACCGGGAAGCCACCGCGGGGACTTGGCGGACCTCCACCGACACCACCGCCCATCGGGCTGCCCATCCCCCGTCCACCGGGATGTGCGCCTTCCCCACCGATGACGGTGCCACGGGGAATCCCGGCAGCGGAGGGGCCGGAGGCAATGGGCTTCCCGCCTACAATCCCGGTATCGCGAGGCGGCAGGCCGACTCTGCTGCTGACGCCGCCCCCCGGAGGCCTCACGCTCGGCAGCGGGCCACCCACCGGGCCGGGCACCCCCCGGGTCGGGGGGAGCGTCAGGGGCGGCATGGGCGGGACGGAGCTGGGCCCCCCACCCCCCGGAAGGGCGGGTCCGCCCCCGCCGGGCAAGCCGGTGACGGGTGTCAGGGTCTTGTCCGGGAGAATCGCCACGTGATCGAGGCCTACGTCGGCACCTCGGTCCGGAAGCACCGGGGTCGGCATCGGCCCAGCCGTCGGCTGCAAGGTGCTACCCAAGGAAGGCCGATCCAGCACACCAGCAGTCCCGTGCACGGATCCACCACCCTTTGAGGAGGACTGCAGGTAGGAACCGCCGCCTGTTCCTGACCCACTGTCGACGCTCCCTGAACGACTCACGTGTTCAAGGTCGTTGTAGCCCGTCGGCTCGAACCTCTTCGGCGGAGGCGGAAACGTAGGGATCTCCGCCCTGTTCATCTGGGTCGCCGATGTGTCGTACGACTGCGCCAGCTTCGTCAGCTGCTGGATCGCCTCATGGCGGTCACCGCTCAGCTTCGCGTGTGCCGTCCGGCCCATCTGCTGCGCGTCCGGGTCGTTGTGGAACTCGTGCGCCGACGCCAGGTTCGCCGCCGCCGACGTGTCGTACTTCGGGGTGTTGGCCTTGACCTCCACCATCGTCTGGGCCGCGTGCGTCATCCACTTGCTGCCCTCTTCGCTGTAATCCGCCAGCCGCAGCGTCGCGTTGCCCGCCCCGGTCACCCACGTCTGGAACACATCGGCCGCCTCGCCCTCCCAGCCCTTGACCTGGTGCTTCCGAAGGCTCTCCCCGATGTCCTTGATCACCACCGCGGCACCCGACAGCTGGGTGGCGCGTGCGACGACCGTCTCCGAGTCGAGGGAGGCGATCATCGCGAGCAGCTGCTCGTGCGTGTAACCCTCGAAGTCCGTCGCCATCAGATAGAGCCCTTCGACGTGCTCGGGTTCGGCGCCGGGGTGCCCTGCTGGGCCGCGGCCTTTTGCTGGGCTTCCTTCTCCTCGCGGACCAGCGGGTCGCGGTCCCGGACGTAGTCCTGCTTCGACTGCACGATGATGGCCCGCATGCGCGCCTGCGTGTCCTCGTCCACCCCCGCGTAGCCCTTGCCCGCCGTCAGGACCGCGATGCCGAGGGCCTCGATCTGGGCGGCCAGGCCCTGGGAGAGCTTCTGCAGCTCCGAGTGGACCGTCGAGTACGCCTTGAACAGGGAGTCGGCCTCCGGGAAACCCGTGCCGAGGGTGCCTGTCGGCAGGGTGCCGTGGGCGAGCTTCTTGTCGTCCGCGTCCGAGCCGTCGAGCTTCTTCAGGAGGGCGTCGACCAGCTTCTTGTAGCCGGTCATCGACTCGTACTCGACCTGGAGGGCCTTCGCCTGGCTCATGACGGCGTCCGCCACGCTCGCGCCGACGTTGCTCCCCAACAGCATCGGCCCGTTGTCTTCTGCCACGCCGGCCTCCCCGCTTCCCCGTCTCCCCGCGGGCGCGGCGCACGTCTCCGGCGCCGCTCCCCGTCCCCGTTCGCACCCGCACGTTCCGGGTGCCGCCGATCACTCTATCGATCGGCGCCGACAGGCCCAAGCTCGGGTTGCACGTGCAATGCGGGTCACACGGTTACGAGTTGGACGCCGCCACCGCCGCCGATGGCCGGATCGGGATCCTGTTCACGGGCCGTCCCGTCGCCGCGCGGACCGCCGCCGCGATCGCCGCCGGGGTGGTCACCACCGGTACCGCGCTCGCCGCCTTCGCGCCGAACGGGGCCACCACGTCGCGCTCCTCCACCAGCCGGACGATGCGCACCGCCGGGGCGTCGAGCGAGGTCGGGAGGGCGTAGCCGGTCAGGTCGGGGTGGCGGACCAGGCCCGCGACCGAGCGGAGGTTCTCCGTCAGCGCCGCGCCCACGCCCTGGGTGACGCCCGCTTCGATACGGGCCTCCAACTGGCGGGGGTTGAGGATCCGGCCCACGTCCTGGGCGACCGCGAGTTCCACGACGCGTACCGACCCCAGCTCGATGTCGACGTCCACCACCGCGCGGATCGCGCAGAAGGCGAGGCCGACGAACGCGTCGCCCTGGCCGTCCGCGCCCAGCGGCTCCGTCGGGTGGGGGCGGCACTGGGCCGTCGCCCAGAGCTCCTTGCCCTCGATCGCCTCCGCGACCGTCGTCGAGAAGGCGCCGTCGTACGACGTGATCCGGCCGTCCGCGATCTGCAGGAGCTCGGTGGACATGCCCAGCTTGTGCGCCATGGGCTGGAGGAGCTGCGTACGGACCATCTTCGCCGCGCGCTCGACGGCCCCGCCCGAGACCCAGGTGTGGCGGCCGTGCGCCGACGGGCCCGCCGGCGGCTGGTCGGTGTCGACGGGGGCCATCGCCACCTCGTCCACGCCGAGGACCTCCTGGACGATCTGACGGGCGAGGGTCGCGAAGCCCTGGCCGGTGTCGACGGCCGCGCAGATGACGGTGGCCGTGCCGCCGACGACCTTCACGGTGGCCGTGGAGACCTCGTCCGCCCCCTCGGCGCCGAGCATGTGGACCATGCCCACGCCGTAGCCGACCCCGCGCCGCACAGCACCGGGTTCGCCCGCGCCCTCGGGGCCGCCGGGCAGCAGCCACTCCTCCTCCGGGGCGTCCTTCGGGAGGGAGGGGAGCGGGAAGTCGCGGACCGACCGCAGGAGTTCGGCGACCGGGGCCGGGCAGGTGACCGTCTGGCCGGTGGGCAGGAGGTCGCCCGTCGACAGGACGTTGCGCATCCGCACTTCCGCGCCGTCGATGCCGAGGGCGGCGGCGAGCTTGTCCATCTGGCCCTCGTAGGCCGCGCAGACCTGCATGGCGCCTTCGCCGCGCACATGACCGGACGGGGGGTTGTTGGTGCGGACCGCCCAGCCCTCCACGAAGGCGTGCGGGACGATGTACGGGCCGCACGCGAACGCCACCGCCGCCGCGAGGGATTCCGCGGAGGAGTCGGCGTACGCGCCCGCGTCCATCAGGATCTGGGCCTCGACCTTGACCAGCCGGCCCTCCGCGTCCGCGTGGTGGCGGTAGCGCAGCAGCGTCGGGTGGCGGTGGGCGTGGCCGAGGAAGGACTCCTCGCGGGTGGCGGCCAGCTTCACCGGGCAGCCGGTGCGCAGCGCGAGCAGCCCGAGCGGGAGCTGGAACGCGGGGTCCTCGCGGTCGGCCGTCGCGCCGGGCACGCCGGTGACGACGACGCGGACGCGGTCCGGGTCGAGCCCGAAGCAGGCGGCGGCGAGGTCGCGGTCGGTGTGCGGGTCGGTGGAGGCGGTGTAGATCTCCACCCCGCCGTCGGGGCGGGGCACCGCGAGGCCGGCCTCGGCTCCGATGGGGGCGGGGTCCTGGCGGCCGATCCGGTAGAGGCCCTCGACCACGACCTCCCCCGTCGCCTCGGGGTCGCCGTAGCGCAGCGGGATGTGCCGGATCAGGTTGCCGTCCGGGTGCAGCGGGGCGGCGCCGAAGGACTGCTCGGGGTCCGTGACGGCGTCCAGCAGCTCGTACTCGACCGTGATGGCGGCGGCCGCGAGACGTGCCGTGTCGGGGTGGTCGGCGGCGACGGCGGCGATGGCCTCGCCGTGGTGGCGGACCACGTCGTGGGCGAACACCGGCCGGTCGGCGATCCGGCGGCCGTGCGTGGTCGCGCCGGGAACGTCGGCGTGGGTGATCACGGCGCGGACGCCGGGCATCTCGGCCGCGGCCGAGGTGTCGATGGACAGGATGCGGGCGTGGGCGTGCGGGGACCGCAGCACGGCCGCCCACAGCAGGCCCTCGGCCCACAGGTCCGCGGCGTACGGGAAAGTGCCCTCGGTCTTGGCACGGACGTCCGCCGAGGGGACGGAAGCGCCGATTCCGCGCACGCGCGGCGACGTCGGCTCCCCTTCCGCCGTGGCACCGACCGTGGTGACGGCGGTCGTCGCCGTGGCCGCGTCCTGCCCGCTCACGCCGTGCCTCCGTTGTGGTGGATCCCGTGGATGCCCTGGCCGCCGAGGGTGTCGTGGCCGCCCTGGATGCCGTGGATGCCCTGGCCGCCGCCGTAGGTGTCGTGGCCGCCCTGGACGTGCTGCCCGCCGTGGTGGGGGTCGTGGCCGCCGTGCTGGGGGTCGTGGAGGCCGGGGATGCCCTGGCCGGCGCCGTAGGTGTCGTGGACGCCGGGGAAGACCTGGCCGCCGCCCATGGTGTCGTGACCGCCGTGCAGGACCTGACCGCTGCCCAGGGAGTCGTGGACGCCGGGAAGGGCCTCGCCCCCGCCCAGCGTGTCGTGACCGCCGTGGGCTCCGTACGCTCCGGGGCCGCCGTGGCCGCCGTGGACGCCGCCCTCGCCGGGCGGTGCCTGGTGCGGGATGCGCGGTTCGGCCGTGGTGGGTTCCCCGGCGGCGGTCGCCGCCGCGGCCTCGGCCGCCGTCGCCTCGCGCTCCGCGACGACCTCGCGGACCGCCTCGACGACGCCCTTGTAGCCGGAGCAGCGGCAGAGGTTGCCGCACAGCGCCTGCCGGGTCTCCAGGTCGCTGGGGGCGTGGTTGCCCTCCAGCAGGTCGTGGATGGTCATGGCCATGCCCGGTACGCAGAAGCCGCACTGCACCCCGCCCGACCTGCACAACGCCTCTTGCACGTCCGACAGTTGCCCGCCGGTCGCGAGACCCTCCACGGTGCGGACCTCGCTGCCCGCCGCCGTCGCCGCGGGGACGAGGCAGGAGGCCACGAGCCGTCCGTCGACCTGCACCGCGCAGGCTCCGCACTCGCCCTGCGAGCAGCCGTCCTTGGCGCCGGCCAGGCCGAGGCGCTCGCGCAGCACGTACAGGAGCGACTCGCCGATCCAGGCGCCGGTGACGGGCCGGTCGGCGCCGTTGACGCGCAGGACGTAGGAAGCCGCCGGGTGCTCGTGATGGGCGACGGCGGGAAGTCCCTCTTCCTCGTACGTCTCCTCCTGCACCGGCGCCCCTTCGGCACCGCCCTCGCCCGGGGGCGTGACAGCGCTGTCGGCGGTGTCCTCACCCGGCACGCCCGCGGCCCCCGCTTCGGCGACGGGAACCTCATCGGGAGCGGGATCGGGATCGACAGCGGCAGCGGCAGCGGCAGCGGCAGCGGCAGCGGCAGCGGCAGCGAAATCGGGATCGGCCTGTTCGGGAGCGGCGGCCGGTGCCGCCTCCGCGAAGCCCCGCTCCTGCCCGCGCTCCTGCCCGTGCCCGTGCCCGTGCTCGTGCTCGTACCCGTGTTCCTGCCCGAGCCCCTCGTCCTGCCGCCCCGCGGGCCCGGTCTCCGCCTCGGCCTCCACCGGGCGCGGCCGCTGCTCCTCGACCGGCGGCTGCGCCGGGCCGTGGGCGGCGTCGATGTCCGGGGCGGCGTGCAGCACGCCCTCCGGCTCCGGGCCGGGCTGCGCGTAGCCGTCCGGCAGCGGGGTCCCGACCCCGGGCCCGCCCAGCACCCTCGGGCCGCGTCCCGGCGCGTCGGCTCCGGGCCCTTCGCCCGGCAGCACGCCGGAGCTCATCAGCGTCTCGGCCCCGAAGGCGCCGCCCGCCGCACCGGCGCCGGCGGCCTGCGCCCCGGGCTGCGCCCACGGGGCCGCCGCACCGCCGGGCAGGGTCGCCGGAGCCTGGCTCCAGCCGGCCGCCCCCGCACCCCCGTCGGCCCCGTACCCGTCGGCCCCGTACCCGTCGCCCCCGTACCCGTCGGCCGCGTACCCGTCGCCCGCGTACCCGCCGGCCGGGAACTCACCCGTACCCGGCAGCGGTTCACCGACCGTCGGCAGGGTCCACTGCCCGGTGGCCGCCGGCTCGTCGGGCTGGTGCACCGCGTCGGGGAACTGCCACTCGGCCGTCGCCCCCTGGTCGTGCTCCCCGGCCGCGCCGCTCACGGCTCCGGCGCCGCCACCCGCGGGCTCCGGGAAGGCCGCCGCCACCGACGGCGGCAGCGGGATGGAAGCCGGGATCGGCCCCCGCGCGGGCGCGGGTTCGGCCGGAGCCCGGTCCGTGCCCGCCTCGGGCCACTGCACCGGCATCGTCCAGGTGCCCGTGGCGCTGGGGTCCGCACTGGCCGAGCCCAGCGGCACGATCATCGGGGGCGGCACGTACCCGTGGCCGGGCGCGGCGAGGGGTTCCCCGTTGTCGAGGGCGTCCAGCATGTCCTGCGGCAGCTTCACGAAGGCCGTGGCCTCCGAGTCGTACTCGCCGCCCTGCGGCACCGGCTCCCAGCCCCAGCCGTTGCCCGCGCCGCCCGCGTTCCCCGTCGTTCCGCTCACGTTCTCGTTCTCACTCATGAGGTCAGCGCCCTCCCCAGGGCCCTGCGCGCCAGCACGGCCACCGTCCGCCGCAGATGCAGTACTCCGGAGGACACCGGTTCCCCCTGGTCGGGCACGCAGGCGGCCGCGACGTACTCGCCGAAGGCCTCCAGTGCCTCGGGGGCCAGGCTGCGGTCCCCGTCCCAGTCGATCAGCGAGGCCACCCACTGCTCGGCCTCCAGCGGCCGCAGCGGCATCGGGGCCACCGCGCCGATGGCGCACCGCACGCCCCGGCGCGCGGGATCCAGCACCAGCCCCACGGACGCCACCGCGCGGCCGGGCCCCGTACGTCCGGTGGCCTTCAGGAAGACCTGCGGCGCGTGCAGCAGCGGGACGCGCACGAAGCCGATCAGCTCGCCCGGCCGCAGCATCTCGCGCCCGGCGAGCAGGTGGGAGACCGGGATCTCGCGCGAGCCGTCGGGGCCGACGATGACCAGGACCGCCTCCAGCGCCGCCAGCACGGGCAGGGCGTCACCGGTCGGCGCGGCCGTCGCGATGTTCCCGCCGAGGGTGCCGGCGTTGCGGATCTGCGGCGGTCCGGCGGCCCTGGCGGCGGCGGCGAGCGCGGGGATCAGAGCGGCGAAATCCGGCCGTCCCATCCGGGCGTGCGTCAGTCCGGCGCCGAGCAGCGCGTGCCCGTCCTGGTACTGCCAGCCGCGGATCTCGTTGATGCGCCCCAGGCCGACCAGCGCGGCGGGGCGCAGCAGCCCGGCGTTGACGGCGGCCATGAGGTCGGTGCCGCCCGCCACGGGCACGGCCGCGGGCATGGCGGTGAGCGCCGCCACGGCCTCGTCGAGCGAGGTCGGCAGCGTCACGGACTGCGCCGTTTGGGCCGCTTGCGGTGGTTGCGGCCCCTGAGTCGAATGCGATGCGTGCGGTGCGTGCGTGGTCAACCCAGCTGCCCCTTCCCGATGTCCCGGTCCCGGCGCTCACGCCTGTCCGCCGTACGGTACGTGCTCACCGCCGGGACGTGGCAACTCTGGCACATCTTCGGGACCACCCCGCGCGAGGGTCTCCCCGCCGCCTCCGCCGGGCCGAACCCCCCGGCGCGGCCCGTACGGCGGCCGGGAGGGGCGGCGGGGTGCCGCCCGCGGCCCGGCCGCGCACCCCACCCGCACCCTGCCCGGACGCCGTCGGCACCGCCTCGCACCACCTGTTTCCCCTACCTCCCGAACGCCCGTTTTCCCCCGTATCGCTCTGATTCGAGGCAGAGTTCCAAAGGTTTCCGAAGAGTTCCGCTTCCGGTCGACGACGGCCGGGCGGGCGGCACGTCCCCCGGGTCACACGATCGGGGGCGTGCCCTCCAGCGGACGCCCCGGCACCCCCGGCCGACGCTGCCACGGCAACGGTCCCGCCGGTGGCCGGTAGTCGACTCCGAGGGCGTCGAGCCGTGCGTAGTGCGCCGCCATCCGGGCCTCGAAGCCCTCGTAGTCCCTGGATTCCGGTTCCGGCAGCCGGGACCACACCGTCTCCGCGAAGGCGGCCAGCCGCGGGAACACCTGGTAGTCGACCCGCGCCTGGTTCTCCATCACCTCGGTCCACACGTTGGCCTGCGCTCCCAGCACGTGGGCGGCGGCCTCCGCGGAGAGCTTCGGCGGCACCGGCTCGAAGCGGTAGACGTCCTCCAGCGAGCGCACGTACCCGATGGGCATCGGCTCGTCCGGGCCGTCCGCCTGACGGTGGTCCAGGTACACCCGCTGCTCGGGGCACATCACCACGTCATGTCCGGCCTCGGCCGCGGCGATGCCGCCCCCGTAGCCGCGCCAGGAGGAGACGACGGCGCCGTCCGCCAGCCCGCCCTCCAGGATCTCGTCCCAGCCGACGAGCCGGCGCCCGCGCGCGGCGAGCCAGCCGTCGAAGTGCCGGATGAACCAGGCCTGGAGCCCGTCCTCGCCGTCCACCCCCAGTTCCCCGATCCGCGCCTGTGCCGCCGGGGAGGCGCGCCACTGCGTCCTGGGGCACTCGTCGCCGCCCACGTGCACGAAGGGCGAGACCTCCGCCGGGAACAGCTCCAGGACCTCCTCGAACACTCCCTCGTAGAAGCGCAGTACGTCCTCGGTGGGGGCGAGCACGTTCTCGTTGACGCCCCAGTCGTCCCACACGCCGAGCGCGGCGGTGTCCACGACGTCGCGGTTGCCCAGCTCGGGGTAGGCGGCGATCGCGGCCTGGGAATGCCCCGGGACGTCGATCTCGGGGACCACCCGCACGTGCCGTTCGGCCGCGTACGCGACGATCTCGCGGATGTCGTCCCGGGTGTAGAAACCGCCGTGCGGGGTCTCGTTCCACAGCGGCGAGGCCCGGTGCCCCCAGCGGCTGCGCGCGCGCCAGGCCCCCACCTCCGTGAGCCTCGGGTACCGCGCGATCTCGATCCGCCAGCCCTGGTCGTCCGTCAGGTGCAGGTGGAGCACGTTCAGCTTGTGGGCGACGAGGAGGTCGATGTACCGCAGCACCCCGTCCTTGGGCGTGAAGTGCCGGGCGACGTCCAGCAGCATCCCGCGCCAGCCGAAGCGGGGGGCGTCGGCGACGGTGACGTACGGCAGGCTCCAGCCGGGCCGCCCGGAGGGCCCGGCCAGCGGCGCCCTGCGGTACGCGGCGGGCCCGAGCAGCTGACGCAGCGTCTGCGCCCCCCAGAACAGCCCGGCGGCGGAGGCGCCCGTCAGCTCCACCCCGTCCGCGGCCACGGTCAGCCGGTAGGACTCGGGCCCGTCGGCCTGCGCGCGCCCGGGGTCGACGGCCAGGCGTACGTCGCCCCGCGCGCCGGGCCCCGCGGCCGGCAGCTCCCACCCGGTGGCGGCCCCGAGCTCGCGGCGCAGCCAGCGCGCGACCCCCTCGCCGCCGGGTCCTGCGGCGAGCACCGGCTGCGGGCCGAACGCGTAGCGCCGGCCCTCCTCGTCCACGGTGGCGTCCTGCGGTGCGGGGATCAGGTCCATGCGTCAGCCCTTCGCGGCAGCGAGCCTGTTGCACCCTGCGCAACGCTCGTTTCGCAGCGTGCTCGTCGGGCCGACCCTAGCCCGGCCCCGGGGCACGCAAAAGGCCCCCGGGCGCGATCGCGCGCACCGAGGGCCTTCGCCTCGACGGTCGGGACTTTCGCCCCCGGGACCACCGGACCACCGGACCCGGGACCACCGGACCCCGGATCCGGACCACCGGACCCGGTTACTTGTCCTTGCCGCCCTTGTCCTTGTCGCCGCCGGAGCCCATGGATTCGTAGATCTCCTTGCACATGGGGCACACCGGGTACTTCTTCGGGTCGCGGCCCGGCACCCAGACCTTGCCGCAGAGCGCGACGACGGGGGTGCCGTCGAGCGCGCTCGCCATGATCTTGTCCTTCTGGACGTAGTGGGCGAAGCGCTCGTGGTCGCCGTCGCCGTGGGACACCTGCGGCGTCGGCTCTACGAGGGTCCCCGTACCAGTCCCGCGCTCGGGCTCAAGAGTGCTCATGAAATCCAGGGTACTGAACCCCGCCGGGGTCAGTTCAGCGACGGGTCGTCCAGATAGGTGGCGACCATCGCGAGCTCGCTGCGCTGGCGGCGCAGCACCGCCCGCCACAGCCGTTCGGGGTCGGGGAAGGAGACGTCCCCGGGCTCGGAATCGACCACGTACCAGGCGCCGTCGCCCAGCTCGGCCTCCAGCTGGCCGGGGCCCCATCCGGAGTAGCCGGCGAAGATGCGCAGGCCGCCGAGGGCGGCGGCGAGGAGCTCGGGCGGGGCCTCCAGGTCCACGAGGCCGATCGCGCCGTGCACGCGGCGCCAGCCCAGCGGCCCTTCCTCGCCCGGGATCACGGCGACCCCCAACGCGGAGTCCAGCGCGACGGGGCCGCCCTGGAAGACCACGCCCGGGTCGCCGGCCAGCGGCGCCCACGGCAGCAGGATGTCGCGGACGTCCACCGGGGTCGGCCGGTTGAGGACCACGCCGAGGGAGCCCTGCTCGTCGTGGTCGAGCAGCAGCACGACCGCGCGGTCGAAATTCGGGTCCGCGAGGGCGGGGGTGGCCACGAGCAGCCGCCCTGTGAGGGAGGACACCTCGGTCATGCGGACATGATCTCGCACAATCGCCCTCCGGGGGGAGCGGACGGCGGCAATGGATCACGCGCAGCTCAGGGCGCACGGCGGCAGAGAGGAGCGCGCGCCTTCCCAAGCCCCGGAACGCGACACTCCGCCACCTGTCGCACACACAGGGTGCTGTACCGAATTCATGACAGTCCTACGGCCACGTCGGCCATACAAACAAGGGGGTGGCGACCCTTACCCTTTTCACTGATCCCCTGCCCATCCTCTCCGGAACGCGAGATCCATGACCGGCAACGATGTCCTGCTTGTCCACGGCGGAACCCCGCTCGAGGGCGAGATCCGTGTCCGCGGCGCGAAGAACCTCGTGCCGAAGGCCATGGTCGCCGCCCTGCTCGGCAGCGAGCCGAGCCGGCTGCGCAATGTTCCCGACATCCGTGACGTGCGGGTCGTGCGCGGGCTGCTCCAGCTGCACGGCGTGACCGTGCGGCCCGGCGAGGAGCCGGGCGAGCTGATCCTCGACCCGACCCACGTCGAGAGCGCCAACGTCGCCGACATCGACGCGCACGCGGGATCCTCCCGAATCCCGATCCTCTTCTGCGGCCCGCTGCTGCACCGCCTCGGCCACGCCTTCATCCCGGGCCTCGGCGGCTGCGACATCGGCGGCCGGCCGATCGACTTCCACTTCGACGTGCTCCGCCAGTTCGGCGCGACCATCGAGAAGCGCGAGGGCGGCCAGTACCTGGAGGCCCCGCAGCGCCTGCGCGGCTGCAAGATCCGCCTCCCCTACCCGTCGGTCGGCTCGACCGAGCAGGTCCTGCTGACGGCCGTCCTGGCCGAGGGCGTGACCGAGCTCAGCAACGCCGCCGTCGAGCCGGAGATCGAAGACCTCATCTGCGTCCTGCAGAAGATGGGCGCGATCATCTCCGTCGACACCGACCGCACCATCCGCATCACCGGCGTGGACCGCCTGAGCGGCTACAACCACAAGGCGCTCCCGGACCGCCTGGAGGCCGCCTCCTGGGCGTCCGCGGCCCTGGCGACCGGCGGCAACATCTACGTCCGCGGGGCGCAGCAGCGCTCGATGATGACCTTCCTGAACACGTTCCGCCGGGTCGGCGGCGCGTTCGAGATCGACGACGAGGGCATCCGCTTCTGGCACCCGGGCGGCCCGCTGAAGGCCATCGCGCTGGAGACGGACGTGCACCCCGGCTTCCAGACCGACTGGCAGCAGCCGCTGGTCGTCGCCCTGACGCAGGCGTCGGGCCTGTCGATCGTCCACGAGACGGTCTACGAGTCCCGGCTCGGCTTCACCTCGGCGCTCAACCAGATGGGTGCTCACATCCAGCTGTACCGCGAGTGCCTGGGCGGCAGCGCGTGCCGGTTCGGCCAGCGCAACTTCCTGCACTCGGCCGTCGTCTCCGGCCCGACCAAGCTCCAGGGCGCAGACCTGGTCATCCCCGACCTGCGCGGCGGGTTCTCGTACCTGATCGCGGCGCTGGCGGCCGAGGGCACCTCGCGCGTGCACGGCATCGACCTGATCAACCGCGGCTACGAGAACTTCATGGAGAAGCTCGTCGAGCTCGGCGCCAAGGTCGAGCTGCCGAACGGCGACCTCGTCTGAGACCGGCTCCCGGTCCGGACCCTGAGACCCGATGGCGGTCCAGGTCCGGACCGATCCCTTCCAGGGCCCCACGAGGCCCTGGAAGGGCCCGTGAGGCCCTCCTGGGGGCCGCGCACGGGCCGGGCACGACCGAAGGGCGGCCACCCCCGTGGGGTGGCCGCCCTTCGTCGTACGTACTACTGCCGTCCCGGGGGCCTGTTCGGCCCCCGGCACAAGGGCGTACTACTTGCCCTTGGCGGCTTCCTTGAGCTTGGAGCCCGCGGAGACCTTCACGCTGTAGCCGGCCGGGATCTGGATGGGGTCGCCGGTCTGCGGGTTGCGCGCGGTGCGAGCGGCACGGTGGGTGCGCTCGAAGGTCAGGAAGCCGGGGATGGTGACCTTCTCGTCGCCCTTGGCGACGATCTCGCCGACGGTCTCGGCGAGCGCGGCCAGAACGGCGTCGGCGTCCTTGCGGGTCACCTCGGCGCGCTCGGACAGAGCGGCCACCAGCTCACTGCGGTTCATGTTGTACTCCCGTGTTCAACTTGCCTTAGAGGCGTGAGATCGAAGCCGATGCTGCCAGGGCCCTCGGACAGTCCCCGGACCCGGGTCTGAACGTCAGACCCTCTCGCCCGGTTACGCATCCTGCCCCCACCAGCGGCGGGAAAGCCAATCCGGCACCCGCCAGGGTCACACGAAAAGCGCCACAGTCACGCCGCGGTGACGCTCCGTCCGCATCGAAGGCTTCAGCGGTCCCCCGGGCCGGGTGGACCCGTCGGACCGCCGTGGATGCGGACCGCGGGCCACGCGGGCATCCCCGCAACCCTAGAGGCGCCCCGCCCGGCCCGCACCCCGCGACGCGCCGGATCAGACGGACGTGGGCGCCGTCACAGGAGCGGAGGCGGCCTTGCGGACCGCGCCGGCGACCGCGCCCGCGACCTTGTCGTTGAAGACGGACGGGATGATGTAGTTGGCGTTCAGCTCGTCCTCGCCGACGACGTCGGCCAGGGCGCTCGCCGCGGCCAGCATCATGTCGGTGTTCACGGTCCTCGACTGGGCGTCGAGGAGACCGCGGAAGACGCCCGGGAAGACCAGCACGTTGTTGATCTGGTTCGGGAAGTCCGAACGGCCGGTGGCCACCACGGCGGCGGTCTGACGGGCGACGGCCGGGTCGACCTCCGGGTCCGGGTTCGCGAGCGCGAACACGATGGCGCCTTCGGCCATGGCGGCGACGTCCTCGCCGGACAGCACGTTCGGGGCGGAGACGCCGATGAAGACGTCGGCGCCGACCACGGCCTCCTTCAGAGTGCCGGTGTATCCCTCGGGGTTGGTGTTGTCGGCGATCCAACGCAGCGGGGAGTCGGGGGCCGCGTCGACGAGGTCGGGGCGGTCCGCGTGCACGACGCCGTGGATGTCGGCGCTGACCGCGTTCTTGACGCCGGCCGCGAGGAGCAGCTTGAGGATGGCGGTACCGGCCGCGCCGGCGCCCGACATGACCACCTTGACGTCGCCAACTGCCTTGCCCACCACGCGAAGCGCGTTGGTCAGGGCGGCGAGGACGACGATGGCGGTGCCGTGCTGGTCGTCGTGGAAGACGGGGATGTCGAGGGCCTCGCGCAGGCGGGCCTCGATCTCGAAGCAGCGCGGCGCGGAGATGTCCTCCAGGTTGATGCCGGCGAAGCCCGGGGCGATGGCCTTGACGATCGCGACGATCTCGTCGGCGTCCTGCGTGTCGAGGCAGATGGGCCACGCGTCGATGCCGGCGAAGCGCTTGAAGAGGGCCGCCTTGCCCTCCATGACGGGCAGCGCGGCCATCGGGCCGATGTTGCCCAGGCCCAGCACCGCGGAGCCGTCGGTCACGACTGCGACGGAGTTGCGCTTGATGGTGAGGCGGCGCGCGTCCTCCGGGTTCTCGGCGATGGCCATGCACACGCGGGCGACGCCCGGGGTGTAGATCATCGAGAGGTCGTCGCGGTTGCGGATGGGGTGCTTGGACGACATTTCGATCTTGCCGCCGAGGTGCATCAGGAAGGTCCGGTCCGAGACCTTGCCGAGGCTGACGCCCTCGATGCCGCGCAGCTTCTCGACGATCTCGTCGGCGTGCGCGGTGGAGGTGGCGGCGATGGTGACGTCGATACGGAGCTTCGCGTGGCCGGACGCGGTCACGTCGAGGCCGGTGACCGAGCCCCCCGAAGACTCCACGGCGGTGGTGAGCTGGGAGACCGCGGTTCCGCTCGCGGGCACTTCCAGGCGGACCGTCATCGAATACGAGACGCTGGGCGCCGTTGCCATGGCCGTGTTCCTCTTCTGTCCCTGATTTCGCTGTACACGGGCCCGCACACGGCAGACGTGGACGGACCCGTTGTCCGATCGTCCCACCTACCAGCCGGTAAAAGGTAACCAGCTACAAATTTCGGAAGAACACTTCCACCATACGAGATACCGGGGGCCGGTGGAATGGTGGGTTAATACAAAACAGGTCCGCGCCCCCCACTGGGTGGAGGGCGCGGACCTGGTGTTCCCGCTCAGACTGACGACACCGACCCGCCATGCTCGCCTCGCGGCAAGTGGTCGCTCTAGGCGACGAAGGTTGGGCCCGGGGGCTTGGATCGAGCCGGTGTCGTACCCAGGCTAACAAAGGATCGCCGGATGTGATCCCCCCTCCGACGAGTCGGTCTCCCGGCTCACGCGCCTGGCCGCGGGCCATCCGGCCCCACCGGGGCGGGGACGGGCCCGGGGCGGGGGCGGGGGCGGGGCCCGGTCCCGCCCGGGCCCGTCAGGGGCGCAGCAGCTCCGGTACGCCGTCCTCGCCCGGCCGGTCGCCCGCCGCCGAGACCACCGTCAGCTGCTGCGTCGCACGCGTCAGGGCCACGTAGAGCACCCGCAGGCCCGCCGGGGACTCCTCGGCGATCTCCGCCGGGGAGACGACCACCGTGGCGTCGTACTCCAGGCCCTTGGCCTCCAGGCTGCCCAGCGCCACCGCCCGCCCGCCGAGGTCCGCGAGCCAGCCCGCGGCCTCCGCGCGCCGGTCCATGGCCACGACCACGCCGACCGTGCCGTCCACCTGCTCCAGCAGCCGCTGCGTCTCCTCGCGGACCGCCGCGCCCAGATCGTCCCCGGCCGCCGCGAAACGGGGCTCCAGGCCGGTGGAGCGCACCGCGGTCGGCGGCTCCATCCCGGGCGCCGCCAGCTTCAGCACCCGGGAGGCCACCTCGGCCACCTCGGCCGGGTTGCGGTAGTTCACGGTCAGGGTGAACCGCCTGCGCGGGCGGCGCCCCAGGGCCTCGTCACGGGCGGCGGCCGCCTCGTCGGGGTCCGTCCACGAGGACTGCGCCGGGTCGCCGACCACCGTCCAGGTGCCCGACCGGCCGCGCCGGCCCACCATCCGCCACTGCATCGGCGTCAGGTCCTGGGCCTCGTCCACGATCACGTGCGCGTACTCGGTGCGCTCGGCCGCGATCCGCTCGGCCCGCTCCCACTGCGTCTCCTCGCGGGTCGGCATCAGCTCCTCCAGCCCGCTGAGCTGGTCGAGCGGATCCATCTCCCGCCTGCGCTTGGGCCGCGCGGGCGCGCCGAGCAGCTGGTGCAGCTCGTCCAGCAGGGCCACGTCGTGCACCGACAGGGGCCCCTTGCCGTCCGGGCCGACCCGGCGCAGGGAACGGGCCAGCTGGCGGGTCTCGCGGGGGTTCAGGTCCCGGCGCGACCAGCGGCCCAGGCGCCGCTCGTCGGCCATCGCGGCCAGCACCTTGCGCGGGGTCAGCTCCGGCCACCAGGCGTTCAGGAACCCGATGAAGTCGTCCTCGGTGGAGATGTCCTCGTCGAACGCGGAACGCAGCTCGGCGGCCAGCTCCGGGTCGCTGTGCCGGCCCGACTGGCCGGACTTCGCGTAGAGGGCGTCGAGCAGCAGCTTGCGGGCGCGCGGGCGCAGCAGGTTCACCGGGGCGGTGCCGCTGAGCACGGTCTGGCGGATCCGGTCGAGCTCGGGAGCCTCCAGCTCCTGGCGCCGCCCGAAGGCCACGACGCGCAGCCGCTCGGGAGCGTTCCCGAGCTCCAGCGCGCCGCGCACGGCCTTGCGGAGCACCTTGAGCATCCGGGAGGAGCCCTTGATCCGCGCCACCGGCGGGTCGTCGTACGTCGTCGCCTCGGCCCCGTCGACGAGGGAGCCCAGCGCGCGGATGGCGACCTGGCCCTCCTCGCCGAGGGAGGGCAGGACGCCCTCGGTGTAGGCGACGAGCAGCGGCGTCGGGGAGACGATCAGGATGCCGCCGGAGTAGCGCCGCCGGTCCTGGTAGAGCAGGTACGCGGCCCGGTGCAGGGCGACGGCCGTCTTCCCGGTGCCGGGCCCGCCGGCGACCTCCGCGACGGAGGCGGCGGGAGCGCGGATCACCAGGTCCTGCTCGGCCTGGATGGAGGAGACGATGTCCCGCATGGAGTGCGTACGGGCCCGCCCGAGCGCGGCCATCAGGGCGCCGTCGCCGATGGCGGGCAGCTCCTTGCCGTCCAGGGTGGCGGTGAGCTCGGGGCGCATCAGGTCGTCCTCGACGCCGAGCACCTTGCGGCCCTTGGAGCGGATCACGCGGCGGCGCACGACGCGGCCGGGGTCCTTGGGGGTGGAGCGGTAGAACGGCGCGGCCGCCGGGGCGCGCCAGTCGATGACGAGCGGCGCGTAGTCGGTGTCGAGCACGCCGATCCGCCCGATGTGCAGGGTCTCGGCGATCTCGGCGGTGAGGTCGGGGCGGATCGCGTCGTCGGCGGGCTCGACGGAGGTGTACGCGCCGTCGGGACCGCGCTCACCGTCCTTCCCCAGCACGAGGTCGATCCGCCCGAAGAGGAAGTCCTCGAACTCGTTGTTCAGCCGGTTGAGGTGGATCCCGGCGCGGAAGACCTGCGCGTCGCGCTCGGCGAGGGCGCCGGGCGTGCCGACCTGCCCCCGCTTGGCGGCGTCGTTCATCAGGAACTCGGCCTCGTGGATCTTCTCCTCAAGGCGTCGGTACACCTGATCGAGATGCGTCTGCTCGGCCGCGATCTCCCGATCGCGGACGGAATCCGCCGTGCTGTCGACAGCGGCATTCTGCGCGGCCACCAAGGCCCCCTTCTGACGTGCATGGGCGACCGTCAACCGTACGCGAACCCGGGCCCTGTCCGCACGCCGGTTCCGCGCGCCGGACGAATCGCACGGATACGTACGGGTACGGGGCGGGGCCACGGACCCGCCATCTCCCCCTCGACCCCGCGTGGCCGCCCGACGCCTGCCCACCCGCCTCCCGGGCGGGGGCGGGGGCGGGGGCGGGGCGGGCACCTCAGCGAAGCGAGACCCGTCTCCGCCCGGTCCCGCATTCCGGGCCCAATCCCTCATCGGCCCCGGCCCGGGGCGCCCAAACCACCCGACACGACGACCACAGCGACCAACGGGCCCCACCGGCGCACCGGATCGCTACGCGCTCCGCACGGCATGGCGTCCGACGGCCGTCTCGGGCTGGTCACCGGTGGATCAGGCGTCGAACTCGTACTCCAGGACGTAGGAGGCGGAGTCCAGGGTCATCTCGTTGACTTCGACGGCCCGACCGCCCTCGGCGAACGCGGTGCGGACGATCTGGACGACCGGTGTGCCCAGCGAAAGGGAAAGCCGCTCGGCTTCGTCGGCCGAAGGCATCCGACAGCGGATCTCCTCACGGAAGTGAACGGGCTCGTGGCCCAGTTCGGCCAGCCGGGCGTACGTTCCACCGGGGCCGGTGTCGGCCCGCGTGATGGCGGAGTCGGCGACCACGTCGGACGGCAGGTACGACGTCGCGAAGAGGACGGGTTTACCGTCGAGCACGAAACGGCGGCTGCGCACCCACACCCGGGACCCGGCGGAGAGGCCGAGAGCGTCGGCGAGGCGGCCGACCGCCTCCTCCCGTACCTCGACCTGGTCGACGACGAGCTCCCGGTCCTCGGTGTCGGCGGACCAGACGGAGCGCCCCGAGCCCCACTGCTCCTGTGCCAGCCGCTCGATGCCTCGGCGCCGCAGGGGCTTGAACGTCCGCACGAAGACGCCGGCTCCCTTCCGCGCCTCCGCGAGGCCTTCGTTCTGGAGCACGCCGAGGGCCTGACGTGCGGTCATCCTGGCGACGTCGTATGCGGGACGGCCCGCAGACGCCGAGGAATGAGGAGCGCGTAGCGATCTGGCGCGTCCGGGGGCTCCGCAGGGCGCTCTGGCCGTCCTTTGGCGCGGGTAGCAGCCCCGGACGGCCGGCGGACGCCATGCCGTGCGAAGCGCGTAGCGATCTGGCGCGCGTGGGGCCCGTTGGTCGCTGTGGTCGTCGTATCGGGCGGTTGGGGCGGCCCAGGCCGAGGGCCGATGGAATGTCGGGCCGGAATGCGGGACTGGGCGGAGGCGGGTCTCGCTTCGCTGAGGTGCCCGCTCCTCCCCCTCCTCCCCCTCCTCCCCGTGGACCGTATCTTTTGGGGGTTTCCCGGCAGTCTTCGGATTTCCGTGGCGGGTCGGTCGGTCAAGGGTGGCCGAAGGCCATCGCGGAGCGACGCGACCGAAGGGAGCGCCCTTGAGGGACCGGCCCGACGCGGAGAGACGATGAGACTGACGGGAAACCCCCGAACCCTCCCTGAGGCGGACCAGCAGGGATCCCGCCGCAGCGCAGCCCCCGCCCGCACCCGGGAGGCGGTGGGCAGGCGCCGGGCGGCCACGCGGGGTCGAGGGGGAGATGGCGGGCCCTCGCCGCGGGCGCCCGACCCCGGCCCCCGCCCTACCCCTCCCCCGCGCCCACCGCCGTCCGCACCCGCCTCCGGTGGCGGGCCACGCGTTCGCGGTTGCCGCACAGTTCGCTGGAGCACCAGCGGCGGCGGTGGCCCCGGGAGGTGTCGAGGTAGACGCGGGCGCAGCCGTCGCCCTCGCAGGCGCGCAGCAGGGCCAGGTCGCCGGGGTCGGTGAGGAGTTCCACCGCGTCCCGGGCCACCGCCGCCAGGAGCCCCGCGCACTCGACCCCGCCGCACAACTCCCGTACCAGGTGCCCCTCCCGGTCCCGTACGGCACACAGGCCCGGGGGCGGGCCGGCGGCCGCCGTGTTGATCCGGGCGAGGGCGTCCTCCTCGGGGCCGGCCCCGGCCAGGGCGGCCCGTACGAGGGTGCCCACGTCGGCGCGCAGCCCGCGGAAGGCCGCCACCCAGTCGGGCCCCAGCCGGGCGAGCGGGGTCCGGTCGGGCACCAGTCCGGCGCCGACCAGCCACAGCCTCAGCTCGTCGGTGTCACCGATGCCCTCCGCGTCCCCGTGGGGCGTGGAGGTGGCCAGCAGGTCAAGACAGACCCGCCCGGAGTCGAACCACATGCCGGTCACCGCCTCGGTCGCCGTGGGCCCCCGTGGGTCGCCTCCCCAGAGTGCCGCCGCCACGTGCGTTGCGGAACCCCCCGGGCCGAAGCCCCCGCCCGTTACTTCGGCGGCGGGTCGTCGTGCAGGAGGCGCTGGAAGAGGCGGTGGTCGCGCCAGGCGCCGTTGATGTGGAGGTAGCGGGGGGCGACTCCGAACTCGGTGAAGCCCGTCTTGGCCAGGACCCGCTGGGAGGCGACGTTGTCGAGCAGGGTCCCGGCCTCGACCCGGTGCAGGCCGACCTCGTCGCGGGCGATCCGGCAGACCTCCTCGACGGCGGCGGTGGCCAGGCCCTTGCCGTGCCAGTCGCGGTCGACCCAGTAGCCGATGCCGCCGCTGCGCAGGGGCCCGAGGGCGATGGAGCCGAGGTTGATCGAGCCGACCGGGGTCCCGTCCGCGACCAGCAGGAACGGGAGGGTGAGGCCGGACTCGCGCTCCGCGAGCAGCGCCTCGATCCGGGCCCGCTGGCCGGCCTCCGTGTAGAACTCCTCGCGCCGGAAGGGCTCGTAGGGCTTCATGGCCTCCCGGTTGCGGGCCACCACAACGGCCAGCGCCGCGGCGTCGTCGACCGTGACGCCCCTCATCTCCACTCCGTCAATGATCATCCGAGCACGCTAACCGACCCCCACGACGGCGCGCACCCCCTCAGCGGACGGAAGCGCCGCCTCCGCACTCCCCGGCGTCCAGCGCCAGCCGGTACCCCCGCTTGACCACCGTCTGGATCAGCTTCGGCGCCCCCAGCGCCGCCCGCAGCCGGGCCATCGCGGTCTCCACGGCGTGCTCGTCGCGCCCCGCCCCCGGCAGCGTCCGCAGCAGTTCGGCCCGTGACACCACCCACCCCGGACGCCGGGCCAGGGCCGTCAGCAGCGCCATCCCGGCGGGCGGCACCGGCCGCAGCGCGCCGTCGACGAGCACCGCCCGGCCCCGGATCTCCAGCCGGCGGCCCCCGACCGGCAACACCCGTGCCCGGCCGGGCAGTTCCTGGCAGAGCAGCTGCACCAGCGGCCCCAGCCGGAACCGCTCCGGCGCCACGGTGGGGATCCCCTCGGCCTGGAGAGGCAGCGCCGTCACGGGCCCGACGCAGGCGCTGAGCACCGGCCCGCGCAGCGCCTCCACCACGGCCTCCCGCAGCCCCCGTTCCCCGGCGCGGGACAGCAGCGAGACGGCGGCGGGCGCCGAGGTGAAGCTGACGGCGTCCAGCGCCCCGACGGCGACCGCGTCCAGCAGCCGGTCCAGCGGCGCCAGGTCCTGCGGCGGCATCCACCGGTACACGGGCACCGGCACCACCTCGGCCCCGCCCGCGCGCAGCGCCTCCACGAACCCGGGCAGCGGCTCCCCGTGCAACTGCAGCGCGATCCGCCGTCCGGCGACCCCGCCGGCCAGCAGCCGGTCCAGCACCTCCGCGAGGGACTCCGACCCCGGCGACCAGTCCTCCACCAGCCCCGCGGCCCGTACGGCCCCCTTCACCTTGGGCCCGCGCGCCAGCAGTTCGGCGGTGCGCAGCCGCTCCAGCAGCCCTTCGCCGATCCCCCATCCGTCGGCGGCCTCGATCCAGCCCCGGAAGCCGATGGCGGTGGTCGCGACGACCGCGTCCGGGGGGCAGTCGATGAGTTCCTTGGTGGCGGCCATCAGCTCGCCGTCGTCGGCGAGGGGAACGATCCGCAGCGCGGGTGCGTGCACCACGCTCGCGCCGCGCCGGCGCAGCAGGGCGATCAGATCGTCGGCGCGCCGGGCGGCGGTCACGCCGACGGTGAAGCCCGCCAGGGGGCCGTGCGTTGCTTCGTCCATGGGGGGTGACCTGCCTCGGCTGCCGTTGCCCGGGGTCCGGGGCCCGGGCGGGTGTCACGTCGCGGGACCGAGCCTGTCAAGGGGTCGTGTCAGGCTCGGTTCCGCCGTATTTCGGTGCCGTAACGCGCACGGCACCGGGCCCGCCTCACACGGAGGTGAGCTGCGCCTTCGCGGTGGTTCCGGGGGCTCCCGGGGCTCCGGGGGCGGCCCTGGGGCGCTGCCGCGGCCGGCGGAGGTATACGGACCAGGTGACGGCGCAGCACGCCGCGTAGAAGGCGAGGAAGGTGACGAAGGCGGCCGTTCCGGAGCCGGAGTCCTGGAAGGCCTGGCGGAACACCAGGTTGATGCCGAGCCCGCCGAGGGCCCCCACGGCGCCGATCAGGCCCATGGCGGCCCCGGAGATCCGCCGCCCGTACGCGGCCGCCTCCTCGCCCTCCAGGCCCCGCGCCAGGGCCTTGGCGTGGAAGATCCCCGGGATCATCTTGTAGGTGGAGCCGTTGCCGGCCCCGCTGAGCGCGAAGAGGGCGACGAAGCCGGTCAGGAACACGGGCAGGGATTCGCGTACGGAGGCCAGGACGACCACCCCGGTGGCCGCGGCCATCGCCACGAAGGCGGCCAGGGTGATCCGCGCCCCGCCGAACCGGTCCGCGAGCGCCCCGCCCACGGGCCGGGACAGGGAGCCGAGGAGCGGGCCGAGGAAGGTCATCGAGGCGGCCTGGAGCGGGGTGCGCCCGAACTGGGTCTGCAGGACCAGCCCGAAGGCGAAGCCGTAGCCGATGAAGGAGCCGAAGGTGCCGACGTAGAGGAAGGCCATGATCCAGGTGTGGGGCTGGCGGGCCGCCTCCCGTACGGCGCCCGCGTCGGCGCGCACGGGTGCCAGGTTGTCCATGCGGACGAGGGCCAGCACGGCCGCGGCCACGATCAGGGGGAGGTAGGCGGCGAGCAGCAGGCGCGGGTGCCCGGCCCCGGCGGTGGCGATGACGAGCAGCGCGGCGAGCTGGACGACGGGGACGCCGATGTTCCCGCCGCCCGCGTTGAGGCCGAGGGCCCAGCCCTTCTTGCGGAGGGGGAAGAAGGCGTTGATGTTGGTCATCGAGGAGGCGAAGTTGCCGCCGCCGACGCCGGTCAGCGCGGCCACGGCCAGGAAGGTCCCGTACGGGGTTCCGGGCTCCATGACCACCAGCGCGGCCACCGTCGGCACGAGCAGCAGCAGGGCGCTGACGACGGTCCAGTTGCGGCCGCCGAAGCGGGCGACGGCGAAGGTGTAGGGGATCCGGACCAGGGCGCCGACGCAGGTGGCGGTGGCGATGAGGAAGAACTTGCCGGCCGGGTCGATCCCGTAGCCGGGGCCCATGAAGAGCACCATCACCGACCACAGGGACCAGATGGAGAAGCCGATGTGTTCGGAGAACACGGAGTAGAGGAGGTTGCGGCGGGCGATCCGCTCGCCCGATTCCCGCCAGAACGTCTCGTCCTCGGGGTCCCACCGCTGGATCCAGCGGCCCCTCTCGCGTGGTGCGGTGGTACGGGTCATCACACGCCTCCCCATCTGTCGCGTCCGTGGGAACGACGGTAGGAACGGCCCGTTTCGGCCCCGGTCCCCGCCGGATGACCGGCGGGAAACCTCCCGCTCACCCGGGGGCGGCGCCCGGTGTGAGCGCCGCCGGGAGCCAGCTGCCCGGGGGGACTTCCAGCCAGCCGTGCGCGGCCGCCAGGCCGTCGGCCGCCCGCTGGAGGGAGTCCAGGCCGGGATGGCGCAGGTCCCTGCGCCACACCAGGGCGAGCGGGGAGAGCGGTACGGGGTCCACCAGGGGCCGTTTCACGCAGCCGGGCAGTTCGGCGAAGTCCACGGTCGCCAGGACCGGGGTGCGGGTCTTGGCCATCACCCTCCCGAACTCCTCCTTGCCCACCGCCACCGGCGCGGGCGGCGCCAGCGCGATGCCCCGCCCGGCGAACAGCTCGCGGGCCAGCCCGGTCCACTCCAGGGTCCGCGGGTTCCCGGCGCCCGCGTACACGCTCTCCCCGGCCAGCGCGGCCAGCGGCACCTCGGCGCGGGCGGCCAGGGCGTGGTCCTCGGGCAGCAGTACGGCGAGCGGTTCGTAGCGGACGGGCCGGTGGGCGAGCCGGGACCGCAGCGCGGGGGCCAGCCCGGCCGCGTACCCGAAGGAGACGTCGAGCCGGCCGGCGGCGATCTCGGCGGCGGCATGGGTGAGCCCGCTCTCGAAGCGGGCCATCAGCTCGCAGCCGGGGGCGAGTTCGCGGGCGTGCTCCAGGACCCGCCGGCCGGTGCCGGGCCCGTCGGTGTTCACGTCGACGAGCAGGGCCCGGGGCGGACCGGCGAAGGCCGCGGCCAGTTCCTCGTGGGCGCGCAGCACCTCGCGGGCGTGGGGCAGCAGCCGCTCCCCGTCGAGGGTGAGTTCCACCGCCCGGGTGGTGCGGACGAACAGCGCGGAGCCCAGTACCTGTTCGAGGCGGCGCACATCGCGGCTCAGGGCCTGCTGGGCGACGTAGAGCCGGGCGGCGGCGCGGGAGAAGTGCAGCTCCTCGGCCACGGCGAGGAAGCCGCGCAGCAGCCGGGGGTCGACGTCACGGGAGTTCACCCGCGGAGACTAGCAACGCGGATTGACAACACGGGTGCGTGAATGGCGCCGGAACAGGTGTTGGACCGTCGTACGGGCCGGACCGCAGGATCGGGGCATGCCGCAGAGAACCCCGCTGATGGCCGTGACCGGCAGCACCCTGGTCCTGGCCGCCCCCGCTTCCTCCCCCGCACCCGCCCGCCCCGCCTCCGCCCGCGCGGGCGGCCCGTACGCCCGTCTCTTCGCCCTCCCCGGCACCCGCGGCTTCACGGCCGGGAACCTCCTCGCCCGTCTCCCCATGGGGATGTTCGGGATCAGCGCGGTCATGATGATCGCCGGACAGCGCGGCTCGTACGCCCTCGCCGGCGCGGTCACCGCGACCGGACTGGCCGCCACCGCCGTGGTCGCGCCGTGGACGGCCCGGCTGGTCGACCGCCACGGCCAGGCCCGGATCGCGGTGCCGGCGACCGTGATCGCGGTCCTCGGCTCGCTCTGCCTGATCGTGTGCGTGCGGACCGGAGCCCCCACCTGGACGCTGTTCGCCTCCTACGCGGCCACCGCGACGACCCCCAACATCGGCGGTCTGTCCCGGGCCCGCTGGACGCATCTGCTGCCCCGGGAGGCGCACCACACGGCGATGTCCTTCGAGCAGGCGGCCGACGAGCTCTGCTACATGCTGGGCCCGGTCCTCGCGGCCCTGCTCTGCACCTCCGCCTTCCCCGAGGCCGGCACCCTCACCGGGGCGGTGCTGCTCCTCACCGGCATGCTCGTCTTCACCGCGCACCGCGCCACGGAGCCCCCGCCGGCCGGGCGCAGGTCCGTCCGCGGGCCCTCTCCGGTGCGCGCGCTGTTCCCGCTGCTCGCCCTGTTCCTCGCCACCGGGGTGGTGTTCGGGTCGATGGAGGTCACCTCGGTCGCCCACCTCACCGGGCGGGGGCTCGGCGCCTGGAGCGGCCCGGTGCTGGCGCTCCAGGCGGCCGGCTCCTGCGCGGCCGGACTGCTCTACGGGACCCTGCGGCCCCGGAGCCTGCGGGCCTGCCTGGCCGGGCTGGCCTGCGCGATGGCGCTGCCCTGGGCCGCGGCGGCCACGGGTTCGCTGACGCTGCTGGCCGGGGCCCTGCTGCTGGCGGGGACGGCCACGGCCCCGGTGATGGTGACGGCCATGTCCCGCGTGCACGCCCTGACGCCCGAGGGCCGCCTCAACGAGGGCATGACCCTCGCGGTCACGGCGATCCTGGCGGGCATCGCCGCCGGGTCCGCCGCGGCCGGTCTGGCCGTCGACCACCTGGGGACCACGACCGCGTACGCCCTCCCGGCCGCTGCCGCCCTGTTCGCCCTGTCGCTCCGGCCCCCGAGTGACCGTACCCGCGTGGTACTCACGGCCGGCCCGCGCGCCCCGCGATGACCGGGCTCCTCCCCAGCGCCCTTCCCGTTCTGCGCCTGACCCGGCCCACCCCGCCGGGCCCACGCCCCGTGAAGGCCCCGCAGCCGTCCGGCCGCGGGGCCTTCACCACTCACCACGTACGGGAATCCGGTACAGGTGGTAGCGTTCTTATGTACCGGAAACCGGTACATGTCTGTTTCCCGTACGCGAGAGGGGCACCCGTGTCCACACCCGCCGTCTCGGCGACCTCCGCACGCGCCAACCTGTTCAACCTCATCAAGGAGGTGGCCGCCGACCACACCGTCACGCGCATCACCTCCAACGCGGGTGACGCCATCCTGATGTCCGCCGAGGACTACGAGTCCTGGCAGGAGACCGTCTATCTGCTCCGCTCCCCGGCCAACGCCCGCCGCCTGATGGAGGCCGTCGCCCGCGACAAGGCAGGCGAGGCCGGCATCACCAAGACCTTGGAGGAACTGGAGTCCCTCGGGGCCGACGCGGCCGGTGACGAGTGAGGGACGTCAGCTTCGATCCCGACGCCTGGGAGGACTTCCTGTTCTGGCTGGCGTCCGACCGGAGGAAGGCCGTCAGGATCACGCGCCTGATCGGCGAGGCCCAGCGCACCCCGTTCACCGGAACCGGCAAGCCGGAACCCCTGAAGGGCGACCTGTCCGGCTACTGGTCCCGCCGCATCGATGACGAACACCGGCTCGTGTACCGCGTGGACGACAAGGAAGTGAAGATCCTCAAGGCGCGCTACCACTACTGACCGGCCGTGACCTCCGGCCCGGGCACAGCAGAGAGCGCCAGGACCGGTGTGGTCGCTGGCGCTCTCTGTCACATGGGATGAGTGGAGATGGCGGGAATCGAACCCGCGTCCAACGGTGCAGAAGCAGGGCTTCTCCGAGCGCAGTCCGCTGCGCTTTTCTCAGCCCCGGAGATCACACGGACAAGTCTCCGACGGGCTCAGTCACTGTTTGGTTTCCCTCCAACCCCCGTGACCGGGGCTAGAGGTTTAGATCCCTAGTTGACGCCAGGATCCGGACCGGGACCACTTCCGGGCTGACGCTCCTCACAGAGGCTTCAGCTCACTGTTATTAGGCAGCGAGGGTGAAGCGGGAGTTATCGC
The DNA here is from genome assembly GCF_055581065.1 of Streptomyces sp. NPDC031479. NCBI lineage: Bacteria > Bacillati > Actinomycetota > Actinomycetes > Kitasatosporales > Streptomycetaceae > Streptomyces > Streptomyces sp. NPDC031479. The sequence goes on along the minus strand of NZ_JBVIKC010000031.1, from coordinate 49,731 downwards.
TCTTGGAGTTGGCGATTATTGTTTGCGACATGTGGTTAGCGAGATCATTGCCGCTTCCTCGGCTCGCTTCCCCTGCATCGACATCCGCTGTCGAAACCGATCATCCCCATGTTTTGTTTTCAACGGCACCACCCGCGAGCGGGAGGCGCTGACGCCATGGTACGCGAAGTGGACCACCGCGTGCCAGGAGATTAAACCGTGCCCCGCTGCTTGCGCCGGATCGCCGAGATGGCGCGGTTCGTCTCGCGGGTGTCCTGCTTCTCCCGCAGGGTCTGCCGCTTGTCGTACTCCTTCTTGCCCTTCGCCAGCGCGATCTCCACCTTCGCGCGGCCGTCCTTGAAGTACAGGGCCAGCGGCACGACGGTGTGACCCGACTCGTCCGCCTTGCGCTCCAGCTTGTCGATCTCCTCCCGGTGCATGAGGAGCTTGCGCTTGCGCCGCGCGCTGTGGTTGGTCCAGGTGCCCTGGCTGTACTCCGGCACGTGGACGTTGTACATCCACACCTCGCGGCCCTCGACCGACACGAAGCCGTCCACCAGCGAGGCCCGGCCCTGGCGCAGGGACTTGACCTCGGTGCCCGTGAGCACGATCCCGCACTCGTAGGTGTCGATGATCGTGTAGTCGTGCCGCGCCTTCTTGTTCTGGGCGATCAGCTTGCGCCCTTTTTCCTTAGCCATAGTGCGGTCATTTTCGCACTACGGACCCACCCCGGTGCCACCCAATACCGTCCGCGCCCGCTCCTCCGCGCCGTCCCCCGCCGCCGTCAGGTCGGGGGTGATGCCCCCGCCGTCGAGGCTGCGGCCGCCCGGGGTGCGGTACGTGCCCACCGTCAGCTCCGCCACCGAGCCGTCCGGGAGCTCGGTGGGCATCTGCACCGAGCCCTTGCCGAAGGTCCGGGAGCCGACGGTGACGGCCCGGCCCCGGTCCTGGAGGGCGCCCGTGACCAGCTCGGCCGCACTCATCGTGCCGCCGTCGACCAGGGCCACCAGGGGGCGGACCGTGTCCCCGCCCGGGGCGGCGTACAGGGCGCGCTCGGAGCCCCGTACGTCATACGTCGCCACGAGCCCGCCGTCCAGGAACGCGGAGGCCGCCGTCACCGCCTCCGTGACCAGACCGCCCGGGTTGCCGCGCAGGTCCAGCATCACCCCGGCGCCGGGCGGGGCCGCGCGGACGGCGTCGCGCACCCGCTCCCCCGAACCCCGGGTGAAGGAGGCCACCTTGATCACGGTGATGCCGTCCGCGAGCCTGCGCACGGTCACCGGTTCGACGCGCAGCCGCTCCCGACGGAGGGTCTCGGTGAGGCCTGCGCCGTCCCGGCTGAGGCCGAGCACCGCCGGGGTGCCGGCCTCGCCGCGCAGCAGCGCCACCACGTCGGCCACGGCGAGCCCGGTCACGGCACGGCCGTCCACGCTCAGCAGCCGGTCCCCGGCGCGCAGGCCGGCCCGGGCGGCGGGGCTGTCGGGCTGGACCCGTTCGACCTCGATCACGCCGTCGTGGTGGCGCCCGGTCCAGAGGCCGACCCCGGTCCAGTGTCCGTCGAGGTCCTCGGCGAAGGCCGCGTACTCGCCCCGGTCGTAGACGGTGCCCCAGCGGTCGCCGCTGCGGCTGACCACCTCCTGGGCGGCCTTCTTGCCGGACTTGCCCTCGGCGACGGCCTCGGCGGCGGCGCGCGCGACGGCCTCCCGGTCCGCGGTCCCGCTCCGGCGCGGGGCGGGTAACGGAGTACCGGTGAGGGCGAGCGGCCGGTCGGCGTCCGCTTCCTTCGGCGCCCAGGACCCGCTACCCGCCCCGGCGCCCACGGAGGCGAGGAAGAGCAACGTCAGAACGGCCCCGCGACGCAGGTCGCGGGGCCGGAGACAGAAAGCGGGCAGACCCGGCATGGCGCCGAGTCTAGGACAAGCCCCGCCGCGGTACGGCTGGTTGGCCGGACCGGGAGCGGGGCGCTCATCACACCTTGAGGTACTTGCGCAGCGCGACGAAGGCCGCCAGGGAGGGCATCAGGAGGCCGATCACCAGGACCAGGGGGAGCTTGGTGAGGACGGCGTCCCAGCCGATGAAGTTGATCAGCTGGAGCTTGTCCCGGAGCGCGATGCCGTGGTCGATGACGAAGTACTGGCCCGCGCCGAGCATGCCGCAGGCGAGGCCCGCGCCGATGAGGCCGGCCACGGCCGCCTCCATGATGAACGGCACCTGGATGTAGAAGCCGGAGGCGCCCACCAGGCGCATGATGCCGGTCTCCCGCCGACGGCTGAACGCCGAGACGCGCACCGTGTTGACGATCAGCAGCAGGGCCACGATCAGCATGATCAGCATGATGCCGAGCGCCGCCCAGTTGAGGGTGCCGAGCAGGGCGAAGAGGTTGTCGAGCTCGCTGCTCTGGTCGGCGACCGACTGGACCCCGTCACGGCCGGCGAAGGCCGAGGTGATGACCGCGTACTTCTCCGGGTTGCGCAGCTTGACCCGGAAGGAGTCGGGCATCTGGTCCGGGGTGACCACCGAGGCGAGCGCCGTGTGCCCGAAGCGCTCCTTGTAGTGCTTGTAGGCCTCGTCCGAGGACTCGTACATGACGGTCTGGACGAGTGCCATCTTCTTGAGCTCGGTCTCGATGCCCTGCTTCTGCTCGGGGGTCACCGCCCCCTTGGAGCAGGGCTTGCCGCCGCCCGCGGCGGGCGCCCCGGCGGCGGCCGGGGCGCCCGCCGCGTCGATGGCGTCGTTCTTGGTGCAGAGGTAGACGGTGACGTTGACCTTGTCGTACCAGAACCCCTTCATCGCGCTGACCTGGTCGCGCATGAGGAGGGAGCCCCCGAAGAGGGCCAGCGACAGGGCCACGGAGATGATGACCGCGAAGGTCATGGTGAGATTGCGGCGGAGGCCGACGCCGATCTCCGACATGACGAACTGGGCGCGCATGGCGTCTGGGGACCTTTCAGTGCTGGTAGCCGTAGACGCCGCGCGACTGGTCGCGCACGAGTCGGCCCTGTTCGAGTTCGATGACGCGCTTGCGCATCTGGTCGACGATCTGCTGGTCGTGCGTCGCCATGATCACGGTGGTGCCGGTGCGGTTGATCCGGTCCAGCAGCTTCATGATCCCGACGGAGGTCTGCGGGTCGAGGTTGCCCGTCGGCTCGTCCGCGATCAGCAGGGCGGGCCGGTTGACGAAGGCGCGGGCGATGGCGACGCGCTGCTGCTCGCCGCCGGAGAGCTCGCCCGGCATCCGCCCCTCCTTGCCGCCGAGGCCGACCAGCTCCAGCACCTGCGGGACGGCCTTGCGGATCTCGCCGCGCGGTTTGCCGATCACCTCCTGCGCGAAGGCGACGTTCTCGGCCACCGTCTTGTTGGGCAGGAGGCGGAAGTCCTGGAAGACGGTCCCCAGCTGGCGCCGCATGTGCGGGACCTTCCAGTTGGAGAGCTTGGCGAGGTCCTTGCCCAGGACGTGCACCTGACCGTGGCTCGCCCGCTCCTCGCGCAGCACCAGCCGCAGGAACGTGGACTTGCCGGAGCCGGAGGAGCCGACCAGGAAGACGAACTCGCCCTTGGCGATGTCCAGGGAGACGTCTCTGAGTGCGGGACGGTTCTGCTTCGGGTAGGACTTGGAGACGTTGTCGAATCGGATCACGGGTGCACCACGGTCGCCGGGAGTAGGTGTGCGTGACCATACGCGACCGGGCGCGAGGTGTGGACCCGGCATCCGCACTTGCCCCGATATATCCCGGCTGTCGGCGGTGCGGTTCCGCGGTTGCCCGGACGGGCCGCGCCGAATGTCGGCGGAGCTGGCACAGTGGTAAGGGGAACGGACTCGGTCCCCACGCCGTTAACGAAGGGGACGAGAGGAGGAGCGCATGACATATGACCGGCTCGTGTGCGCGAACTGCGCGGCACCCGTCAGCCAGGGCCGATGCCCTGTGTGCCGGGCGAACCGGGAGCGCCTCCAGCAGGAGGGCCCCTTCGCCGGGCTGAATCCGGTGACGCTCATCGCGCTTCTGGTGGCGCTGGTGGCGGCACTGGCGTTGGTGGCTCGGACCGCGTAGCCGACGCCGCGTCCCGATCACACGTAAGGACGAAGGGCCCGGACACCTGAGGGTGTCCGGGCCCTTCGCTCGCGGGGCGCGTTACGCGCTCTGCTCCTGCTGCTTGCGCCAGCGGATGCCGGCCTCCAGGAAGCCGTCGATCTCGCCGTCGAGGACCGCCTGCGGGTTGCCGACCTCGAACTCCGTGCGCAGGTCCTTGACCATCTGGTACGGGTGCAGGACGTAGGAGCGCATCTGGTTGCCCCAGGAGCTGCCGCCGTCCTTGAGGGCGTCCATCTTGGCCTGCTCCTCCTGACGGCGGCGCTCCAGCAGCTTGGCCTGGAGCACGTTCATCGCGCTGGCCTTGTTCTGGATCTGCGAACGCTCGTTCTGGCAGGAGACGACGATGCCGGTCGGGAGGTGCGTGATGCGCACGGCCGAGTCGGTCGTGTTGACGCCCTGGCCGCCGGGGCCGGAGGCGCGGTACACGTCCACGCGCAGCTCGGTCTCGTCGATCTCGACGTGGTCGCTGGTCTCGACGACCGGGAGCACCTCGACGCCCGCGAAGGAGGTCTGGCGGCGGCCCTGGTTGTCGAAGGGCGAGATGCGCACGAGGCGGTGCGTGCCCTGCTCGACGGAAAGGGTGCCGTAGGCGTACGGGGCCTTGACGACGAAGGTGGTCGACTTGATGCCGGCCTCTTCCGCGTACGAGGTCTCGTAGATCTCGGTGGAGTAGCCGTGCCGCTCGGCCCAGCGCAGGTACATGCGCTGGAGGCGCTCGGCGAAGTCGGAGGCGTCGACGCCGCCGGCCTCGGCACGGATGTTGACCAGCGCCTCGCGTTCGGCGTACTCGCCGGAGAGAAGGGTGCGGACCTCCATCTCGTCCAGCGCCTTGCGGACGGAGACGAGCTCGACCTCGGCCTCGGCGAGGGTGTCCGCGTCGTCCATCTCCTGGGCGAGCTCGAACAGCACCGCGAGGTCGTCGATGCGGCCGCGCAGGGTCTCGGTCTTGCGCACCTCCGCCTGGAGGTGCGAAAGCTTGCTCGTGATCTTCTGGGCGGCGTCCGGGTCGTCCCACAGGGACGGCGCGGCGGCCTGCTCCTCGAGCACGGCGATATCTGCCCTCAGCTTGTCGAGGTCCAGGACGGCCTCGATCGACCCCATGGTCGAGGAGAGGGACTTCAGCTCTTCGGAAACATCGACGACTGCCACGGGTCCAGCGTAGCCGGTCCCCGGACGGCACTCTCCGGCCAGGCCGGATCAACCCGTACGGAGAGGGGTGGGTACGGGCGTACCCTCACCGTATGACCGTTCTACTCGTGAAGCGTCGCCATGTGGACCACATGCGTGTCACCACCACGAGCTGTCTGCCGCCGGACCTCGCACGAGCCTGATCCACCCCGATCCGACTTCGGTCCTGTACGCGGCCCCGCCGCCCCGGCGCCATCCCTGCCGGCGGTGCGCTCCCACCCGCTGCCCCGCCATCTCCGGGGCACAGGACCCCGTGACATCCGAAACGGAGCCGTCATGCCGTCCGCGCACCCCTCCTCCTCTACTTCTTCCGCCACGCTCTCCTCCTCGTCCTCCTCGGCGTCGCTCGCCGTCATCGACCTCTCCCGGGCGGACGACCCGGCCGAGCGGGCCGACTTCCTGAAGCAGCTGCACGCCGCCGCCCGGGACACCGGCTTCCTGTACCTGACCGGGCACGGCATAGGCGAGGCCGAAACCGCCCGGATCCTGGAGCTGACCAGGGCGTTCTTCGCGCTGCCGGAGGCGGACCGGATCTCGGTGAGCAATCTGAACTCCCCGCACTTCCGGGGCTACACCCGGATCGGGCACGAGCTGACGGGCGGCTCCTCCGACTGGCGCGACCAGCTCGACGTCGGCGCGGAGCGGCCGGCTCCGGTGCTGGGGCCGGATGACCCGGCGTACCTGTGGCTGGAGGGCCCCAACCAGTGGCCGGCGGCGCTGCCGGAGCTGCGGGGGGTGGTCCTGGACTGGCAGACGCGGCTGGCGGCGGTGGCGCACCGGCTGCTCCGGGAGCTGCTCGCCTCGATCGGCGCCCCCGCCGACTTCTTCGACGCGGCCTTCGCGGACCGCCCCCACCTGCACACGAAGCTGATCCGCTACCCCGGGTCCGCCCCGTCGGGCGCCGACCAGGGGGTGGGTGCGCACAAGGACTACGGGTTCCTGACGCTGCTCCTGCAGGACTCGGTGGGCGGGCTCCAGGTGGTCCGGGACGGCGCGTACGTCGACATCCCGCCACTGCCGGGGGCCTTCGTGGTCAACCTGGGCGAGCTGCTGGAGATCGCCACCGAGGGGTACCTGCGGGCCACCGACCACCGGGTGGTCAGCCCGCCGGGCGCGGTGGAGCGGTTCTCGGTGCCGTTCTTCTACAACCCCCGGCTGGACGCGGTCGTGGAGACCGTCCCCGGGGACTACCTGCGCGGGGCACCCGGCATCGACCAGGACGCCTCGAACCCGCTGCACGCGGAGTACGGGCGCAACGAGCTCAAGGGCTGGGTCCGCGCCCACCCGGAGGTCGCCCGGCGCTGGCACCCGGAACTCGCCACGGCGTAGCCCGCACGGCGGCCGGGCCCCGGACGGGGCCCGGCGGGGCCGGAGCGGGGCCCGGCAGGGTCCGGGGCGGGCCCAGCGGGGCGCCGGGGCGGTCCTAGCGGGGCGCCGGGGCGGAGTGCTTGCCGTCCTGCTTCGGCGGCGCGGGGTCCTCGCCGCCCGACACCGCGAGCCAGCTCCCCACTCCCACCGCGGCGGCCAGCGCCAGCGCCGACGCCGAGAGCACCAGCCGCCGCTTGCGCGCGGCCTCGGCCCGGTGCCGGGCGGAGCCCGGACGGTGGCCGCCGGCCGGACGCGGGACGCGGGCGGTGCCGAGGGCGCCGCCGGCCAGCTCGTCGGGGGCCGGCACGCGCATGGAGGTGTGGGTGTCCCGGTTGGAGTCCGTCGCGGAACCCGGTACCAGCGGGACCACGCCCCGCCGGCGTACGGGATCGGCCGCCGGTTCCTCCGAGGGCTCCGGTTCCGCTTCGGCGTCGTCCGGCTCGTCCACGTCCAGCGGCGGCATCCCGGCCAGCAGCGGCAGCAGCTCCCGCAGCCGGACGGACAGCTCCGAGGCCCGAAGCCGCGAGGCGGGGGCCTTGGCCAGGCACTGGACCATGAGCTGCCACAGCTCGTCGGGGATCCCCGGCAGCGGCACCACGGTCTCGGTCACGTGCCGGCGCAGCACCGCGCCCGGATGGCCCCCGCCGAAGGGGGTGAACCCGGCGAGCAGCTCGTACAGCACGGTGGCCAGGGCGTATATGTCGACGGCCGCCCGCGGGGGCAGGCCTTCCACTATCTCCGGCGCGAGGTAGTCCGGCGTCCCGATGATCCGGGTGGTCGGCGCGGTGGCCCGGCCCCCGGCCGCCCGCCGGGGGGAGTCGATGAGCTTGGCCACGCCGAAGTCGGTGAGCAGCGCGGGGTGGGCGCCGCCCGGCCCGAGGGGGCCCTGCATGTCGAGGAGTACGTTCTCCGGCTTGACGTCCCGGTGGACGACCCCGGCCGCGTGGGCGGCGGCGAGGGCGTCGGCGACGTCGGCGACGATGGCCACGGCCGCCTCGGGGGCGAGCCGCCGCTCGCGGTCGAGGCGCGTGCGCAGGTCCGTGCCGCGGACGAGGTCCATGACGAGGGCGAGGTCGTTGCCGTCGACGACGAGGTCGCGGACGGACACGACGTGGGGGTGCTCCAGCCCGAGCAGCGCACTGCGCTCCTGGACGAAGCGTCCGACCAGTTCCTGGTCGGAGGCGAGGTCCTCGCGCAGCAGTTTGACGGCGACGGGCCCGTCGGGCCCCTCGCCGAGCCACACCGTGCCCGCGCTGCCGCGCCCCAGGATCTGGTGCGCGGTGTACCGGCTGCCGATCTTCCGTGCCACGACTGCTCCCTCAGCGGCTGGAGTACGCGACAAAGCTACGCGGCCGAATGGGGGTTGGAGGCTCCGGATCGCGGCGACCTTCACTTCTGCGGGCGAAATCACGTCCTGGATGTCGACAAATCCACGAAGTCGGCGCTACGGGAGCCCTTCGGCGGGACCTCGGCCGGGCCTCGGCCGGGCCTCAGGGGCTGTCGGCCGGCCTCAGGGCGTGCCACCGCCGCCGCTCGCCGAGTCCCCGATCGAGGTGACGAAGTCGACGGCGTCGCTGCCCCAGCTCCACACCTGGTCCCACCAGTTCTTGCCGGTGCCGACCCATTCCTGGAGCGGGGTGAGCTCCCAGACCAGCCAGCCGCCGATGAACAGCAGCAGGATCATGACCAGGCAGCCCTTGAGGCAGCCGAGGCCGGGGATCCGGACCGGGTTGGCGCTGCGGCGGCGGGGCTCGCGCGGTTCACGGGGCTCGCGCGGGGGCCGCTGCTGCTGGGGTGCCTGCGGCCGGGCCTGTGCCTGGGGCCGCTGCTGCTGCGGAGGCGGCTGCGGCGGCTGGTACTGGGGCTGCTGCGGCTGCTGGTACTGCTGGGGCTGGTACTGCTGCTGGGGCTGCTGGTACTGCGGCTGCTGATACTGCTGCGGCTGCTGGTACTGCTGCGGCGAAGGTGCCGGGCGGTACTGAGGCTGCTGCTGCTGCGGAGGCTGCTGCGGGTACTGCTGCTGCTGCGGCCGGGGCTGGTGCTGCGGGGGCGGCGGGGCCTGCCGCTGGGGGCGGCGGCGCAGCGGGTCCTCGCTCGGGTCGAGGTAGTGCATCTGCGTCTGCTCGTTGCGGTCCCGGGCGGCTCTCATCTGCGACTCCCACGGGTGCGGGCTGTCGGGCCGCTGCACGGGGGGCATGACGGAGGTCGGGTCCGGGGCGCCGCCGGGCGCGCCCGGGGCCCCGGTGCTGGGCAGCACGGTGGTGGCGTCGCCCCCGCCGATCGGCGGCAGCACGCTGGTCATGGCGTTCGGGTCGTACGCGTCGTACGCGCCCGGCTGCGCGGCCCCGGCCCCGGCGGGCAGCGCCTGCGTCGGGTCGGCGGCACCGGGCACGGTGGGGACGGGCGCGGGCGAGGGGTCGGGCACGAGCAGGGCGCCGACGCCGAGCGCGGCCTCGACCTCGTCGGGCGAGGAGTGCACGCGGATGCCGGAGGCGACCACGCGCAGGCCGCGGGCCAGGTTCTCGGCGCTGGGGCGCTCGTCGGGCTCCTTGCGCAGGCAGCGCTCGATGACGATCCACAGCGGCTCGGGCACGCTCGGGGGCCGCTGGGGCTCCTCGCTGAGGTGGCGGTGGAGCACTTCGAGCGCGGTGCCGCCGGCGAAGGGCGGGCGGCCGGTGACGAGCTCGTAGAGGAGGATGCCGGCGCCGTAGATGTCGACGGCGGAGGTCTGCGGGCGGCCCTCGGCGGACTCGGGCGCCACGTAGGCGGGGGTGCCGACGAACTCGTGGGTGCGGGTCAGGCCCGGGGAGTCGGCCAGGCGCGCGATGCCGAAGTCGGTGAGCATCGGCTTCATCTGGCCGCCGCGCTCGTCGAGCAGCACGTTGGCGGGCTTCAGGTCGCGGTGGACGACGCCGTCGGCGTGGCTGGCGGCGAGCGCGTCGGCGATCTGCGCGGTCAGCAGGCACGCGGCGACCGGGCTGAAGGGGCCGTTCTCGCGGATGTACCGGTGCAGGTCCGGGCCGTCGATCAGGTCCATGACCAGGGCCAGCAGGTCCCCCTCGACGACGAGGTCGCGGGTGCGGACGATGTTGGGGTGGGTCAGGCGCAGCAGGACGGAACGCTCGCGCAGGAAGCGCATGACGATGTCCGCGTCCTGGGCCAGCTCCTCCTTGAGGACCTTGATGGCCACGGTCTCGCCGGGCTGCCCGGCGACGGCCGCTTCCGCGCCGGCGGTCTCCCGCTGGCGGGCCCGCCAGACGGTGCCCGTCGCGCCGCGTCCGAGCGGCTCTTCGAGCAGGTACTTGCTGCCGACTGGCCGCACGTCTCGCGCTCCCCTGCTGTCGTGTGGTCGGGTCTTTCCCGGAGTGTTCCGGCTGATTCCGCTGAGTGGGTTTCCGGCCCAACTCTAGGGGGTGTCCCCGGGGAAGACGCGGGCCGACGGAGGTTGGTTGCCGCACATATGTGCGAAGGGTGAGGTATGCGGGGTATGCCGGAGGCGATTTTGCGCAGCTCCCTGTCCGTATTCGTACGGTGGGCCGGCCCACCCGTGACCGATCAAGATCAATTGTGGGCGGGTGCCGGGCGTGTCGAACGCGACAGGTGCGAGGATGCACCCGTACGGAACGGCCGGGACGGGAGCCCTGCCTTCCGGCAGACCTGACCGGACGACGCGTCCGTGCCGGGCGGGGGGTGACCGGGCAGGCATGCCCCGCCGTCCCCTGCCGGACGCACGCACCGCGCACTGCGCTCCGCGCAGAAGGGACCGCTGACGGCGATGCAGATCCGGTTGACCGTCCTTGGGCCGCGCAGCGGCCACCAGGCCGCCGCCGCGGCGGCCGGCTGTGACGTCCTCGTCACCGCGCCCGCCGGGACCGCGCTGGCCGCGGTCGCCTCCGGGCTCGCGGCGACCGTGGGCGGTCCCGACACCGGCGGCACGGTGGTGCTGTACGCCGGAGCGCGCCGGCTCGACCCGCAGCGGGCCGTCCTCGGCGAGCCGCCGCTGGTCGACGGGGCGGTGCTGACGCTGCACACCCCCGCGCCCGACGGTGACGCGCTGGCCGACGACGGACACGCCGCCCCGCAGCTGCACGTGGTGGCCGGACCCGACGCGGGCGGGGTCCACCTGCTGCACCCCGGGGCGGTCCGGATCGGACGCTCGGCGGACGCGGACATACCGCTGGACGACCCGGACGTGTCGCGGCTGCACTGCGCGGTGACCGTACGGGCGGACGGCCGGGTGACCGTGGCCGACCTCGGCTCGACGAACGGCACCACCCTCGACGGCGCCCCCGTGGGCGCGGGGACGGTACCGCTGCCGCCGGGCGCGCTGCTGCGCGTCGGCGAGTCCACCCTGCGGCTGGCCTCCGGCTCCGGGGACGCCCGGCCCCTGACGGTGGTCCCCGACCTGGAGGGCCACCTCTCCCTCCCCTCCCCGGGCCCCTCCGGCGGCCCGGCGGGTACGGGCGCCGACGGTACGGAGCCCGGCACGGACGCCCCCTCCGCGCACGGCGGCCCCGGCCCCGACCCCGTCCTGGGGCTGCGCCCCGGCACCCCCAGGCCCGGCACGCCCGGCGCGGCGCACCCCGCCACGGGCCGCCCGGCGTCACCGGCCGCCCCCGGCGGCGGCACCGCCGCGGAACCGGACCGGCACTCCGGCGCCCCCCTGTCGCAGACGCCCGGAGACGGGACTCAGCCCGGGACGCCCGGCGCGGCCAGGCGCCGGGGGCTCGGGGCCTGGGCGCGCAGATGGGTGCGCGGGGAGGAGCCCGAGCAGGCGGCGGAGGCCGAACCGGACGCGCCGGCCAGGGCCGCGGCACCGGACACCGACGACCCGGCGGCGCTGCTGCTGGCCGCGCTCGGGCCGACGCGGCGGCTGTGGTCGCGCGGGACCGGACACCCCCGGTTCCTGGAGGCGGGGCTCGGCGCGGGCAGCCGGGTCTCGCTGCGCGAGTGCGGCTCGCTCGGGATCGCGGGGCCGCGGGACCGGCTGACCGGCGTCGCCCGGTCCGTGATCGCCCAGCTGGCCGGGCTGCACGCGCCCGCGCGGCTGGAGATCGTGCTGCTGGCGGCGGACCGCGCGTACCCCGTGCAGGAGCGGCGGCGCGACTGGGGCTGGCTGGGCTGGCTGCCCCACGTACGCCCGGCGCACGGCCAGGACTGCCGGCTGCTGCTCGCGTACGACCGGGACCAGGCGGCCGCGCGGACCGGGGAGCTGACCCGGCGGCTGGACGACAGCGCGCTCGGCACCAACTGGGCCGCCGCCGACGCGGAGTCGCTGCGCCGGGCCGCGCACGCCTACGCGGGGCCCCGCACGCTGGTGGTCGTGGACGGCGATCCGGGCGCGGGCCACCTGCGCGAGGTGACGGGCCGGCTGGCCTCGCACGGGCCGGCGGCGGGCATCCACGTACTCGTCCTCGCACAGGCCCCGGCGGCGACGCCCGCCTCCCCGGTGGCCGCGACGTACGAGGCGGCCTGTGCGAGCTCCCCGGCGTTCCGCGACTGCGGCCGGGCCGCCCTGCTGAGCGGCGACGTGGCCACGGCGGTGCGCAGCCTCCCCGTCGCGGGCGGCCGGCCGGCCGGACCCGGGGAGACGGCGGTCGCGGACGGGGTCTCCGCCGCCTGGGCGGAGCGGTTCGCCCGGGCCCTGGCGCCGCTGCGCGCGGACGCGGCGCCCGCGGAGGGCGCCGGGTACCGTCCGGCCGCCGCGAGCCTCCCGGCGACCGCGCGGCTCCTCGACGAGCTCGGCCTGGCCCGGGCCACCCCGGCGTCCCTGATGGCCCGCTGGGCGGCGGCCACCGATCAGGGCCAGGGCGTCGGCGGCCGGGTGGAGATCGTCCTCGGCGCGGGCCGGCGCGGGCCGGTCGGTGCCGAGCTGGTCCACGACGGTCCGCACCTGCTGGTGGAGGGGCCCGCCGGCAGCGGCCGGACGGAGCTGCTGCGTTCGCTGGCGGCGTCCCTGTCGGCGGCGGCCCGCCCCGACCGCCTGGGCCTGGTCCTGCTGGACGGCGCCGGCGGGGAGCGCGGCGACGGCCTCGCGCCCTGCACGGAACTCCCGCACGTGTCGGCCCACCTGGTGGCCTCGGACCCGCTGCGCATGCGGGAGTTCGCGCAAGCCCTCGGCGCCGAGCTGAAGCGCCGCCACGAACTGCTGGACGGGACGGCGTTCGCGGAGTGGCACGCGGGCCGGGAGCTGACGGGCCGGGTGGTCGCGCCCCGCCAGCCCACGCCGGGCGAGCTCCGCGGTGACCTCGATCCGCAGCGCAGCGGCACCCTGCGGCTGCGGGCCTCCGCGCCGCGCACCGAGCCGGCGGCGGGGCCGAGTCCGCTGCCCCGGCTGGTGGTGCTGGTGGACGACTTCGACGCGCTCGTCGCGCCCGCGCTGGGCAGTACGGGCCGGCCGGCCGCCGGTTCGGTGGTGCGGGCGCTGGAGGCGGTGGCCCGGGAGGGCACCCGGCTCGGGGTGCACCTGATAGCGACGAGCGCGCGCCCGGACCGTACGGCCGACACCGAGCTGGCCCGGCGCTCCACGCTGCGGGTCGAGCTGGACGCCCCGGACCAGCCGGGTCCGGGCCGCGGCGTGCTGCGCTACGCGGACGGGCGTGCGGTGCCGTTCCAGGCGGGCCGGGTCACGGGCCGGATCCCGCGCACGGCGACGCTGCGGCCGACGGTGGTCCCGGTGGAGTGGGACCGGATGGGTGATCCGCCGGCCCGCCGTCCGGTGCGCGAGCTGGGCAACGGCCCGACGGACCTGGCGCTGCTGGCGAGCGCCCTCGACCGGGCCTCCCACCTGGTGTCGGCGACCCCGGTGCTGTTCCCGCCCGCCCCCTGACGTCCCCTCCTCCCCCGCGGCGGCCCCCCGACGGCCCCCTCACGCGGTATTGCGGGGCCGCGCGGGTCGGCGTAGACCTTGTGGTCCGGGACACACACGGGCATCGGGGGCACAGCCATGCGCAAGCACGGAACGAGCCGGACGACGATCGGGTGGGCGGCCCTGGCGGCCGCGGGGGCACTCGCGCTGTCGGCGTGCGGGGACGGTCCGCAGCCGGGGCCGGAGGAGCGCGGGCCGAGCGGAACGGCGTCGCCGCGGGTGGAGTTACCGAAACTGCCCGGCGAGAAGCTGGAGGTCGCCGCGGTCTGGACGGGGCCGGAGCAGGCCAACTTCGCCAAGGTGCTCAAGGAGTTCGAGAAGCGCACGGGCGCGAAGGTGACCTTCGTACCGGCCCAGGACCCCATCGTCACCTTCCTCGGTACCAAGATCGCGGGCGGTCAGCCGCCGGACGTGGCGCTGCTCCCGCAGGTCGGGGCGCTGGTGTCGGCGGTCCGGAACAAGTGGGCGCAGCCGGTGGGCCCGGAGGCCGCGGCCCAGCTGGACGCGAACTACTCGGCGGGCTGGAAGAAGCTGGGCGCGGTCGACGGCACCCAGTACGGGGTGTACTACAAGGCGGCCAACAAGTCGCTGGTCTGGTACAACGCGAAGGCCTTCGAGGCGGCGGGCGTCGCGCCCCCCAAGACCTGGAAGGAGCTGATCGCGGCGGCGGACACGCTGTCCGCCTCCGGCACCCCGGCGGTCTCGGTGGCGGGCGCGGACGGCTGGACCCTGACGGACTGGTTCGAGAACGTCTACCTGTCGCAGGCCGGTCCGGAGAAGTACGACCGGCTGGCGCGGCACGAGCTGAAGTGGACGGACGACAGCGTCAAGGAAGCGCTGACCACGCTCGGGCAGCTGTTCGGCCGCAAGGACTTCCTGGCGGGCGGAACGAGCGGGGCGCTGGCGACGGAGTTCCCGAAGTCGGTGACGCAGACCTTCTCCGGGGGCGACCGGCCCGCGGCGGCGATGGTCTTCGAGGGCGACTTCGTGGCGGTGAACATCGCGCAGACCGGCGAGAAGGTGGGCGAGGGCGCCAAGGTGTTCCCGTTCCCGGCGGTGGGCGCGAAGGCGCCGGTGGTGTCGGGCGGTGACGTGGCGGTGGCGCTGAAGCCGTCGAAGGGCGCGCAGGCGCTGCTGACGTTCCTGGCCTCGGCGGACGCGGCGGAGATCCAGGCCCGCGAGGGCGGTTTCGTCTCCCCGAACAAGGCCGTGGATCCGGGCGCGTACCCGAATCCGATCCAGCGGGACATCGCGAAGGCGCTGGTCGCGGCGGGCGACGACTTCCGCTTCGACATGTCGGACCAGGCTCCGGCGGCGTTCGGCGGGACGCCGGGCGCCGGGGAGTGGAAGGCGCTCCAGGACTTCCTGGCGAACCCGTCGGACGTGGCGGGCACCCAGGCGAAACTGGAGGCGGACGCGGCCAAGGCCTACGGGAACTGATCCGGTGACCGCCACGACCGGCAAGGGGCCAGCCGGGGATCCGGACGACGGGACGGCGGCGGCGCGCGCAGCGGCCGCCGCCACGGGCACGGGCACGGGCACGGGCACGGGCACGGCGAACGCGCCGGACGGCCCGTCGCCGACGGCCGGACGGACGGCAGACGGCCGGACGGCAGACGGCCGATCGCCGTCCGGCCCGTCGGCAGCCGGCCCGTCGGCAGCCGGCCCGTCGGCAGCCGGCCGGACGCCGTCCGGACGGTCCGCGGCCGGGCGGCGGCGGCTGATCGCGGCGGCGTTCCTCCTGCCGGCGCTGGTGCTGCTGGGCGCGCTCGTCGTGCAGCCCATCGGGTACTCCCTCTACCGCAGCCTCTTCGACCGCTCCGGGGACGTGTTCGTCGGCGCGGGCAACTACCGGGAGATCCTGAGCGACCCGACCATCCGCACGGCGCTGCGCAACACCGCGCTGTGGGTGGTGCTGGCGCCGACGGTGGCCACGGCGCTCGGCCTGGTCTTCGCGGTGCTCACCGAACGGGTGCGCTGGGGAACGGCGTTCAAGCTGCTCGTCTTCATGCCGATGGCGATCTCGATGCTGGCGGCGGGCATCATCTTCCGGCTCGTCTACGACCACGACCCCCACCGGGGCGTGGCCAACGCGGTCTGGGTGGGGGTGCACGACACCTTCGCGGAGTCCTCGGCCTTCCCCAAGGCCCGGCCGGGCCGGGACTCCCCGCTGGATCCCGCCGACGGGGGCGCCTTCGTGACGCGGGCGCCCGTACGGGCGGGCGTTCCGGTGCTGCTGCCGCTGGTCGGGGTGGCGCCGGAGGCCCTGCCGGCGGGGACCCGTACGGCCGCGGCGGCGCCCGCGGAGCCGGGGAAGGTCACCGGCACCGTCTGGCAGGACTTCACCCGGGGCGGGGGCGGCCGGCCGAACGCGGTCGACCCGACCGAGCGGGGTTTCTCCGGGATGCGCGTGGAGGCGGTGCGCGGCGGGCGGGTGGTGGCTTCGACGACGGCCCGCGCGGACGGCACCTTCGCCCTGCCGGCGGCGGCGGACGGGGCGCTGCTGCGGCTGCCGGGGTCCAACTTCCGGGAGGCGTACGCGGGGGTGGAGTGGCTCGGCCCGGTGCTGGTGACGCCGGCGGTGATCGGGGCGTACGTGTGGATGTGGGCCGGGTTCGCGATGGTGCTGATCGGGGCCGGGCTGGCGGCCGTACCGCGGGAGCTGCTGGAGGCGGCGCGGGTGGACGGGGCGGGTGAGTGGCAGGTGTTCCGGCGGATCACCGTGCCGCTGCTCGCGCCGGTGCTGGCGGTGGTCCTGGTGACCCTCGTCATCAACGTCATGAAGATCTTCGACCTGGTCTTCGTGATCGCGCCGGGCGCGGTCCAGGACGACGCGAACGTGCTGGCGCTGCAGCTGTACCGGACGTCGTTCGGAACGGACGCCGACCAGGGGCTGGGCAGTGCCATCGCGGTGCTGCTGCTGGTTCTGGTGGTGCCCGTGATGCTGCTGAATATCCGCAGGCTGCGGAAGGAGGGGTCCCGATGAGCACACCCACCGCCGTCGGCCGGATCGCGGCCCGCGCCGCGGCCGGCGCCACCCGCGTCTTCCTCGTCCTGGCCGCGCTCTTCTGGCTGCTGCCCACCCTCGGGCTGCTGATCTCCTCGTTCCTGTCCCCCACCGACCTCAACACGGGCGGCTGGTGGCGGGCGCTGACCGCGCCCTCGAAGCTGACGGCGACGAACTACGCCCGGCTGCTGGCCAACGACACCATCACCGGCTCGCTGCTGAACACGGTGGCCATCGCCGTTCCGGCGACCCTGCTCGTGCTCGTGCTGGGCTCGCTCGCCGGATACGCCTTCGCCTGGCTGGAGTTCCCGGGCCGGGACTGGCTCTTCCTGGTCGTCGTGGGCCTGTTGGTGGTTCCCGTGCAGGTGGCGCTGATCCCGGTGTCCGAACTCTTCGGGGCCATCGGCCTTTTCGAGACCACGGCGGGGGTGGT
This sequence comes from Streptomyces sp. NPDC031479, assembly GCF_055581065.1. NCBI lineage: Bacteria > Bacillati > Actinomycetota > Actinomycetes > Kitasatosporales > Streptomycetaceae > Streptomyces > Streptomyces sp. NPDC031479. The sequence continues at coordinate 32,797 of NZ_JBVIKC010000031.1, read as the reverse complement.
CCTCTTCCACACCGCCTTCGGCCTGCCCTTCGCGGTGTTCCTGCTGCGCAACTTCTTCGCGGAGATCCCGCGCGAGCTGCTGGAGGCGGCGCGCCTGGACGGAGCGGGCGAACTGCGGCTGTTCGCGCGGGTGGTGCTCCCGCTGGGCGGTCCGGCGATCGCCTCGCTCGGCATCTTCCAGTTCCTGTGGGTGTGGAACGACATGCTGGTGGCGCTGGTGTTCGCGGACTCGGCGCACCCGCCCGTCACGGTGGCGCTCCAGCAGCAGGTGCGGCAGTTCGGGAACAACATCGACGTCCTGGCGCCCGGGGCCTTCCTGTCGATGGTGGTGCCGCTCGTCGTCTTCTTCGCGTTCCAGCGGCAGTTCGTGACGGGGGTGATGGCCGGAGCCGTCAAGTAGCAGCGTGATCACGGCATTGACGTGCGGTGTTGACGCCGGGTAACCCGATTGCCACACCGTGCGTAACCCGAACGCCGCGCCCGCGGTTGCTGGGCCACATGCCCGCGCCGACCCCTGGATGTGCCGTGCCCCGGTTCAGCGTCATCGTGCCCGCGTACAAGGTGCAGGCGTACCTCCAGGAGAGCCTGGACTCGGTCCTGTCCCAGTCGTACCCGGATCTGGAGCTGATCGCGGTCGACGACGCCTCCCCGGACGCCTGCGGCGCGATCATCGACGAGTACGCGGCGCGCGACCCCCGGGTCACCGCCGTGCACCTGGCGCACAACCTCGGCCTGGGCCCGGCCCGCAACGCGGGTCTGGCCCGCGCGGGCGGCGACTACGTGCTCTTCCTCGACGGCGACGACACCCTGGCCCCCGGCGCCCTCCAGGCCATCACCGACCGGCTCAAGGCCACGGGCTCCCCCGACGTCCTGGTCTACGACTACGCCCGCTCCTTCTGGACCGGCGAACTGGTCCGCAACCGGCTCGCGCACCGCCTCCGCGAAGAGGGCCCGGCCAGCTTCCGCCTCGCCGACCGCCCCTCCCTCCTCGGCATGCTGATGGTGGTGTGGAACAAGGCGTACCGCCGCGAGTACGTGGAGCGCGAGGGCCTCTCGTTCCCGCCCGGCTTCTACGAGGACACCCCCTGGACCTATCCGGCACTGCTGGCCGCCGAGTCCCTGGCCGTCCTCGACCGGGTCTGCGTCCACTACCGCCAGCGCCGCACCGGCTCGATCCTGACCACCTCCACCCGCCGCCACCTCGACGTCTTCGACCAGTACGAGCGGGTCTTCGGCTACCTCGCCACCCGCCCGGAGCTGGAGCGCTGGCGGCCGGCCGTGCACCGGCGGATGGCCGAGCACTTCTGCGTCCTGTACGCCCACCGCGGCCGCATCCCCCACGGCGCCCGCCCCGAGTTCTTCGCGCGGGCCTCGGCCCTGCTGCGCCGCCACCGGGCCCCCGGCGCGGGCTCCGGCTCCCTGCCGCCGTCCCCGTCCCGCACGGACCGGCTGCGGCACGCCCTGATGCGGCTGGGCCTGCGGCGCGCCTACCGGCTGCTGTCCGTGCTGCGCTCGGCGTCCCTGGCGGCGGGCCGGGCGGGGGCCGCGCCGGTGCGGGGGCTGCGCGAGTCCTGTCTGCGCCTGCACTACCGGATCCAGCGCCTGCTGCCGCTGCGCCCGGAACTGGCGGTGTTCTCCGCGTACTGGCACGGCGGCTACGCCTGCAACCCGGCGGCGATCGAGGCGAAGCTGCGGGAACTGGCCCCTCGGATGCGCACGGCGTGGATCTGCGACCCCCGGCACACCCCGACGCTCCCGCCCGAGACCACCCCGCTGCGGCCGGGCTCGGCCGCGTACTGGACGGCCCTGGCCCGCGCGACGTACCTCACCACCAACGTCAACTTCGACCGCGCCCTGGTCAAGCGCCCGGGGCAGATCCTGGTGCAGACCCAGCACGGCACCCCGCTCAAGCGGGTCGGCCTCGATCTCCAGGACCGTCCGGCGGCCACCCCGACCCCGGACTTCGCCGGCCTGCTGCGCGGCGCCGACCAGTGGGACTACCTGCTCTCCTCGAACCGGCACTCCACCCTGGTCTGGGAGCGGGCGGTGCCGTCCTCGTACACCACCCTCGAATACGGCTATCCGCGCAACGACGTCTTCCACCGGGCCACCCGGTCCGACGTGCTGGAGCTGCGCGAACGCCTGGGCGTCCCGCCGGGTTCCACGGCCGTCCTCTACGCCCCGACGCACCGCGACTACCGCCGCAGCCGGCCCGAGCACCTGGACTTCGAGCGGGTCCTGCGGGACCTGGGCCCGCGCTTCACGCTGCTCGCCCGCACGCACCTGACGTACGCGGGCAGGGACCGGCCGTGGGACCCGCACCCGCGGCTGATCGACGTCTCCGCCCACCCGTCGGTGGAGGAGCTCTGCCTGGCCTCGGACGCGCTGGTCACGGACTACTCGTCCCTGATGTTCGACTACGCGGTGCTGGACCGGCCGATCGTGATCCACGCGGACGACTGGGAGGCGTACGAGGCAGCCCGCGGGACCTACTTCGACCTGCGGGCGTGCCCGCCGGGGGCGGTCGCGCGCACCGAGGACGAGCTCGTGGACATCTTCGCCACCGGCCACTGGCAGGGGTCGCGCTCGGCGCAGCTGCGTTCCGCCTTCAGGTCGCGGTTCTGCTCCTTCGACGACGGGCACGCGGCGGAACGGGTGGTCCGCCGGGTCTTCCTGGGGCAGTCGGCGCCCCTCCCGGCGATCACTCCGCCGGAGGACCGCCACCCCGCCCCGCCGGCCCCGTCCCAGGCCCCGGAAGCGACGCCGGCGCACCGCTACGCGTTCTGACGCGTCCGGTCAGCCGGCCCGCAGCCCCGCCACGACCGCGCGCGCCAGGTCGTCGAGGTAGCCGGCCGGCACGGCGTCGCGCACGACCACCTGCCGCCAGTACAGCGGCCCGATCGCCAGGTCCAGCGCCCGCTCCGGGCAGGCCGTCGCGGGCAGTTCGCCCCGCTCGACGGCCTCGGCGACGATCCCCTCGGCGAGCCGGCGCTGGCCGTCGAGGAGGGCCCCGCGCACCGCGTCGGCGATCTCCGGGTTCCGGGCGGCCTCCACGAGCAGGTCGGGGATGACCGCCGAGGCCACGGGGTGGCGCAGTACGTGGGACATGACCTCCAGCAGGGCCCGCAGGTCCCCGTACAGGGACCCGGTGGCCGGCACCGGCAGGCCGTCGGCGGCGAAGGCGCCCACCAGGTCGAGCACCAGGTGGAGCTTGGACTTCCAGCGCCGGTACACGGCGGTCTTGCCGACCCCGGCGCGCCGGGCGATGCCCTCGATGGACATCCGGGCGAAGCCGACCGCCGCGAGTTCCTCGACGACCGCGGCCCGGATCGCCTCGGTCACGTCCTCGCGCAGGACGGCGGCCCCGGCGGGGGCGCGGCGGGCGGGGGCGGGGGAGGGCTCGGTGGTCATGCACAGAGCATAGCGGCGGCCACGTCACGACGATACGGTTGCGTTCCGACGTCGAGGGCCCTACGCTCCACGTAGCGACGATACGGACCCGTCCCGTCCCCAGTCTCCGCTGGGAGGCACCCCCGCCAGCGACGCCCCGCCCCCGTCGAAAGCGACTCCCCCGTGACCGTGACCACCGTTACCGCACCGCAGAGCCCCGCAGAGCTGGCGGCAGCCCACGGCCTGACCGTCAGCGGCGCCCGCCCCTCCCTGCCCCGCTACCTGGCGCAGCTCTGGGGCCGCCGCCACTTCGTGACGGCGTACGCCGGCGCCCGCATGCAGGCCACGTACAGCACGGCCAAGCTCGGCCAGGTCTGGCACCTGATGACCCCGCTGCTCAACGCGGCCGTCTACTACTTCATCTTCGGCGTCGTCATGCACGCCAGCCACGGCGTGCCGGACTACCTGCCGTTCCTGATCACCGGCGTCTTCGTCTGGGACTTCATCGGCAGCTCCGTCAACGCCGGCACCCGCGCCGTCCACGGCAACCTCGGCCTGGTCCGCGCCCTGCACTTCCCCCGCGCCAGCCTGCCCATCTCCTCCGTCGTGCAGCTCTTCCAGCAGCTGCTCGTCACCATGGGCGCCCTGGTCGTCCTGCTCCTGGCCTTCGGCCAGACCCCCGGCCCGGCCTGGCTGAACGCCCTCCCGGCGCTCTTCCTGATGGCCGTCTTCTGCGCGGGCTGCGCCATGGTCATGGCCCGCATCGGCAGCAAGAACCCGGACGTCAGCCAGCTGATGCCGTTCGTCCTGCGCACCTGGATGTACTCCTCCGGCGTGATGTGGTCCATCGACTCCATCCTGAAGACGGACCACCTGCCGCACTGGATCACCCTGCTGCTCAAGACCAACCCGGCGGCCGTCTACATCGACCTCATGCGCTTCGCGCTGATCGACAGCTTCAAGGCCGCCTCGCTGCCCCACCACGTCTGGCCGATCGCCATCGGCTGGGCCCTGCTCGCCGGCGTCGGCGGGTTCGTCTACTTCTGGAAGGCAGAGGAGGAGTACGGCCGTGGCTGACACCCTGACCCGCGACGCGACGTCCACCGACCGCACGACGGCCGGCACCCGCGTCCCGACCGTGATCGCCGACGAGGTCCACGTCATCTACAAGGTGCACGGCGCCGGCACCCGCAAGGGGGGCGCCACCGCCGCCCTCAGCCGGATCTTCTCGCGCCGGCAGGCACCCGGCGTCCGTGAGGTGCACGCCGTCAAGGGCGTCAGCTTCACCGCCTACAAGGGCGAGGCGATCGGCCTCATCGGCTCCAACGGCTCCGGCAAGTCCACCCTCCTCAAGGCCATCGCCGGACTCCAGCCCGTGGCCTCCGGGGCGGTCTACTCGCACGGCCAGCCCTCGCTGCTGGGCGTGAACGCGGCCCTGATGAACGACCTCACCGGCGAGCGCAACGTGGTCCTCGGCGGACTCGCGATGGGCATGACCCGCCGGCAGATCCGCGAGCGCTACCAGGACATCGTCGACTTCTCCGGCATCAACGAGAAGGGCGACTTCATCTCCCTGCCCATGCGCACCTACTCCTCCGGCATGGGCGCCCGGCTGCGGTTCTCCATCGCCGCCGCCAAGGACCACGACGTCCTGATGATCGACGAGGCCCTGGCCACCGGCGACGCCGCCTTCCAGCGCCGCAGCCAGGCCCGCATCGAGGAACTGCGCGCCCGCGCGGGCACCGTCTTCCTCGTCAGCCACGGCATCGGAACGGTCCGCGAGACCTGCGACCGCGCGATCTGGCTGGAATCGGGCGTCCTGCGCATGGACGGCCCCTCCAAGGAGGTATGCGACGCCTACGAGGCCTTCACCTCGCGCGGCTGACCCACCCGGCCGCCCCGCCGCGCTGCCGGCCGGGCACCCCGCCACCCCTCAGCGCGCGACGAGGGGCCCGGCCGCGGTCAGCAGCCGCGGCGGCAGGTAGGGCGACGCCACCGGAACCCGCCGGCCGCGGCGCCGGGCGTGGCAGGCCAGGGCCAGGACGCCGAGGTCGAGCACGGCACCGGTCTTCCCGGCCCGATCCGTGTCCGGTTCGGCCGGCGTCGTGCGGAACAGCGCGGCACCCAGCTGCGCGGGCCGCCGCACCCCCCGCACCTGTTCGTCCGTGGCGTCCGGCCCGCGCGAGGCGAGGATCATGAGGAGCCTCTCCTGATCATCCAGCGCACCGACCAGCTTCCGCGCGTCCGGCCGCCCGCCGTCCTCCGGGAGGTACGCCGCGCGGATGGAACGCTCCGAGTCGGCCTCGTAGCCCTCGTACAGTGCGTACGGCAGGTAGTCGATGTCGACGGGCGGCCACCAGCCGTGGTCGCGGTGACCGAGCGCGGCCAGCGCGACCGGCACCAGCGGCAGCAGGCTCCGGGGCCCGCCCGTGGGACCGGAGGTCTCGGCGTGCCGGCGCAGCAGCCGCACGAGCCCGTCCCCGTACGCCTCCTCCTGGCCCGCGGCCAGGGCGCGCAGCACGTCCAGGGCGAGGGTGTCCGGGTGCGGGCGACGAGCTCCGTCGCGGGACGGCCCGCCCCGTCCTCCCGGAAGGCCTCCCGGGCGAAGTGGAAGGCCTCGCCGTCCCGCCCCGTGCCGTCCGCGAGCACCGCGAGGCAGTAGGCGTCGAGCCAGTCCCCGGCGGTGATGTCCTCGCGGTCCCCGGCGTCGCCGCCCCGGTAGCCCATGCCGAAGTTCACGTGGCCGAGCGACACGTGGAAGGAGTCGTAGGCGTAATAGGCGGCGAACCGGACGGCGCCCGCGGCCGCTTCGGCCGCGGCCGCCAGCACGGCCCCGGCCTCCGGGGTGCCGAGGCCGGGGTCGGCCAGCGAGAGGACGCCGAGCCGGTCGAGGAACTCCTCGGAGATCATCTGTCAGTCGAAGACGGTCATCCGGCCGGCCCGCGACATGCTGCGCGTGATGGAGCCGATCCGGTCGACGAACTCCTCCTGCGTCGCGTCCGCCGCGGCCCCGTCCACCTGGTGTCGTTCGATCCGCACTGCCCGCCCCCTGCCGTCGTGTTGGACCGAAAGGCCTATGACCTGCGACGGAACGCACGACGGGCGGCCCGGGACCGATGGTCCCGGGCCGCCCGTTCACCCACCCCCCGAAGGGGGCGTCACTCAGCTGTGCGCGCGCAGCAGCGAGCGCATGGTGCGCATCGCCACGGACAGGTTCGCCAGGTCGAAGTCGTCCGAGCCCCGGATCTCGTCCAGGGTCGTCCGGGCCCGGCCGATGATCGCCGCGTTCTTCTCCTCCCAGAGCTTGAAGCGCTCCTCGGGGGTCGAAGTGCCGTTGCCGGCCGCCAGCACGTCGGCGGTCAGCGCGGCGTGCGCCGCGAACAGGTCCTCGCGGATGGAGGCACGGGCCATCGACTGCCAGCGGTCGGACCGCGGGAGCTCGATGATCCGGTCCATCAGCTGCGTGATGTCCAGTCGGTCGGCGAGGTCGTAGTACACCTCGGCGACGTCGAGGGGGTCCACGCCGGTCCGGTCGGCGATGGCGACGATGTCCAGCGTCGGGAAGGCGGACGAGAAGCCGGCCACCTTCGCCGCGAGCTCCTCCGGCACGCCCTCGCCGGTCAGCTCGTCCAGGATCGACCCGTACCACTCCAGGTCGGCGCCGCGCACCAGCTTCGGCAGCTCCGACCACACCTGCTCGACCCGGGCCGCGAACAGCTCGATGGTCTCGGTGATCTGCAGGGGCTGCGGCCGGTTGTTGAGCAGCCAGCGCGTACCGCGCTCGACCAGGCGCCGCGAGTGCAGGCGCACCCGGGTCTGGACGTCGGCGGCGACCTTGTTGTCGAGGGCCTCGACCGCGTCCCACACATCGGCCAGGCCGAAGATCTCGCGGGCCGCGAGCTGCGCCCGGACGATCTCCTCCGTGGAGGCGCCGGTCTCTTCCTTCAGACGGTGCAAGAAGGTCGAACCGCCGGTGTTGACGGTGTCGTTGACCAGCAGGGTGGTGATGATCTCCCGGCGCAGCGCGTGGGCGTCGATCTGCTCCTGGAACCTGGAGAGCAGGGCGCCCGGGAAGTACGCGTGCAGCAGGCGGCGCAGGTACGGGTCGTCCGGCAGCTCGGTGCCGATGAGTTCGCCCGCCACCGTGATCTTGGTGTAGGCGAACAGCACGGCCAGCTCCGGCTGGGTCAGGCCCTTGCCGTTGCTCAGCAGCTCGCGGATCTGCCGGTCGGCGGGCAGGAACTCCAGCCCCCGGTCGAGCAGGCCCGCCCGCTCCAGACGGCGCATGAAGCGCTGCTGGGCGTGGAGCAGGCTGGGCGCCTGGGCGGCGCCGTTGGCGAGCGCGGTGTTCTGCGCGTAGTTGTTGCGCAGGACGAGGTGGCCCACCTCGTCGGTCATCTCGGCGAGCAGCTTGTTGCGCTGCTTGACGGTCATGTCCCCGTCCGCGACGACCGCGTTGAGCAGGATCTTGATGTTCACCTCGTGGTCGGAGGTGTCCACGCCCGCGCTGTTGTCGATGGCGTCGGTGTTGACCTTGCCGCCCTCGCCGCCGGCGCCGGTGCGGGCGAACTCGATGCGGCCGAGCTGGGTCAGGCCCAGGTTGCCGCCCTCGCCGATGACCTGGGCGCGGACGTCGGAGCCGTTGACGCGGATGGCGTCGTTGGCCTTGTCGCCGACGTCGGCGTGGGTCTCGGCGGTCGCCTTGACGTACGTGCCGATGCCGCCGTTCCACAGCAGGTCCACGGGGGCCTGGAGGATGGCCTTCATCAGGTCGGCCGGGGTCATCTTGGCGACGCCCGCCTCGATGCCCAGGGCCTCGCGGACCTGCGCGTTCAGCGGGATGGCCTTGGCGCTGCGCGGGTGGACGCCGCCGCCCGCCGACAGCAGCGCGGTGTCGTAGTCCGCCCAGGAGGAGCGCGGCAGGTCGAACAGGCGGCGGCGCTCGGCGTAGGAGGTGGCCGCGTCCGGGTTCGGGTCGAGGAAGATGTGCCGGTGGTCGAAGGCGGCGACGAGGCGGATGTGCTCGGAGAGCAGCATGCCGTTGCCGAACACGTCACCGGACATGTCGCCGACGCCGACGACCGTGAAGTCCTCGGTCTGGGTGTCGTGGCCCAGCTCGCGGAAGTGCCGCTTGACCGACTCCCAGGCACCGCGGGCGGTGATGCCCATGCCCTTGTGGTCGTAGCCGGCGCTGCCGCCGGAGGCGAAGGCGTCGCCCAGCCAGAAGCCGTAGTCCTCGGCGACCCCGTTGGCGATGTCGGAGAAGGTGGCGGTGCCCTTGTCGGCGGCGACGACGAGGTAGGTGTCGTCCTCGTCGTGGCGGACGACGCCCTGCGGGGGAACGACCTCGCCGGCGACCATGTTGTCGGTGATGTCGAGCAGCGCCGAGATGAAGATCTTGTAAGAGGCGATGCCCTCGGCGAGCCAGGCGTCGCGGTCCACCGACGGGTCGGGCAGGTTCTTGGCGACGAAGCCGCCCTTGGCGCCGACCGGGACGATGACGGTGTTCTTGACCATCTGCGCCTTGACCAGGCCGAGGACCTCCGTACGGAAGTCCTCGCGCCGGTCGGACCAGCGCAGACCGCCCCGGGCGACCTTGCCGAAGCGCAGGTGGACGCCCTCGACGCGCGGGGAGTACACCCAGATCTCGAAGGCGGGACGCGGGGCCGGCAGGTCCGGGATGGCCTGCGGGTCGAACTTCATCGACACGTAGGCGTGCTGCTCGCCCGCCTCGTCGAGCTGGAAGAAGTTCGTGCGCAGGGTGGCCTTGATGAGGGTGAGGAAGGCGCGCAGGATGCGGTCCTCGTCGAGCGAGGCGACCTGGTCCAGGGCCCCGTCCAGCTCCTCCAGCATGGCGTCGATGAGCTCGGTGCCGGCGACCTGGCGGCCGGGCGACATCCGGGCCTCGAAGAGGGAGACCAGCAGCCGGGTGGTGTGGACGTTGTTGCGGAGGGTGTCCTCCATGTAGTCCTGGCTGAAGGTGGAGCCGGCCTGGCGCAGGTACTTGGCGTACGCGCGCAGCACGACGGCCTGCCGCCAGGTCAGCCCGGCGCCGAGGACCAGGGTGTTGAAGTTGTCGTTCTCGGCCTCGCCGGTCCAGACGGCCGCGAAGGCCTCCTGGAAGCGCTCGCGGGCGTCGTCGCCGAGGTAGGAGTCGCCGTTGCCCGGGGCGAGCGGCATCCGCAGACCGAAGTCGTAGATCCACGCGCTGACCCGGTCGGTGCGGCGCAGCTCGTACGGACGCTCGTCGGTGACCTCGACGCCCAGACGCTGCAGGACGGGCAGGACGGCGGAGAGGGAGACCTGCTCGCCGGTGCGGTAGATCTTAAAGCGGCGCTCGCCGGGGCCCGCGCCGACCGGCTCGTACAGCGACAGCGCGAACTCGCGGTCGCTCGCGGAGAGCCGTTCCAGGTGGCACAGGTCGGCGACGGCCGCGCGCGGCGAGTGGTCGGCCTTGTAGCCCTCGGGGAAGGAGGTCCCGTACTTGCGCAGCAGCTCGGCGGCGCGCTCCTCGCCCAGTTCGGCGGTCAGCGCCTCGCCGAAGCCGTCGGCCCAGGAGCGGGCGGCCTCGACGAGCCGGCCCTCGATGCGCTCGACGTCGGAGTCGGTCAGCACGGGCAGCTCGGTGCCCTGCGGGACGCGGACGACGAAGTGGATGCGGGAGAGGATCGACTCGGTGTTCCAGGCGGTGAAGTCGACGCTGATGCCGTCGAGCTCCTCCCGCAGGATGTCCATCAGGCGCAGCCGCACGCCGGTGGTGAAGCGGTCGCGCGGCAGGTAGACCAGCGCGGAGTAGTAGCGGCCGTACTCGTCCTGGCGCAGGTACAGGCGCAGCCGGCGGCGTTCCTGGAGGTACAGGACGGAGGTGACGATCTCGCGGAGCTTGTCGACCGGGGTCTGGAACAGCTCGTCGCGCGGGTAGGTCTCCAGGATCTGGAGGAGGTCGCGGCCGTCGTGGCTGGAGGGGGCGAAGCCGGCGCCGTCCAGGACCTCGGTGACCTTGCGGCGGATGACCGGGACGCGGCGCACCGATTCGGTGTAGGCGGCGGAGGAGAACAGGCCGAGGAAGCGGCGCTCGCCGACCACGTTGCCGTCGGCGTCGAACTTCTTCACGCCGACGTAGTCGAGGTACGAGGGGCGGTGCACCGTGGAGCGGCTGTTGGCCTTGGTCAGCACCAGCAGGCGGTGCTCGCGGGCCTTGGCGCGGGCATCGGCCGGCAGCCGGTTGAAGGACGGGGACACCGGGTGGCCGTCCTCCTTGCCGCTGTGCAGCGGGTCGGAGCGCAGGATGCCGAGGCCGGTGCCGGGCACGGCGGCGAGGGCGTCACCGTCGACGAGGTTGTACTCGCGGTAGCCGAGGAAGGTGAAGTGGTCGTCGGAGAGCCAGCGCAGCAGCTCGCGGGCCTCTTCGAGCTCGAACTCGCGCAGGTCGGGCGCGGTGGGCTCGTTCGGCAGCTCGTCGGCGATGCGCAGCGCGGCGTCGCGCATCTTCTCCCAGTCCTCGACGGACTCGCGGACGTCGGACAGGACGCGCAGCAGATCGCCGGTGATCTGCTTGAGGTCGGCCTTGTCGGTCTCGCGGTCGATCTCGACGTGGATCCAGGACTCGACGAGGGAGTCGTGCGGGCGGGCGGTCCTGGGACCGTGGGCGTCGCAGTCGGGGCCGAGGATCTCGATCAGCTTGCCGGTGACGTCGCGGCGCACGACGACCTGCGGGTGGATCACCAGGTGGATGCCGCGGCCCTGGCGGGACAGCTCGTTGGTGACGGAGTCGACGAGGAAGGGCATGTCGTCGGTGACGACCTCGACCACGGAGTGGCTGGAGGTCCAGCCGTTCTCCTCGACCGTGGGGGTGTGCACGCGCACGTTCGCGGTGCCCTGCGGCCGGTTCTCGGCGAGCCGGTAGTGGGAGAGTGCCGCACCGAACGCGTCGACCGGGTCCCGGTCGACGAGGTCCTCGGGGGCGGTGTGCAGGTAGTAGCGCTGGAGGTAGGCGAGCGTCGATCCCCGTTCGGGACGCTCCCCTTGCTCGGACCCAGTCGGAAGTAGCCCCCCGGCCGGGCTGTTCTCAGCTACCCGTGCCGCCCGCGCGAGCAGCTCGGCCTTTGCTTCGTCCAGCTTGGTCTGCATGTCCTCTGGCTCCTGTCGCGCGCCATTGCGTGACGTAGGTGAAGGAAGGAATGACACAGCGCCGCCCTGGGGCGGTGGGTGCGTCCGGATTCTGTGTCGACGCCGGGGCGTCGGGAAAGCCGACCGGGAGGGATTCGGCCATGATCGGCTGGACGTCCCGGCGGTGGGGACCAGCGAGGGCCCGGGCACGGATGTGCGCCGGGCGCGGGCCGGGGGCGTCCGAGCCCCCGATGACTATCGCGCTGATCACGGGTCCAGGCTATCTCGCCCCACCCCCCGGTCGTCATTGACAGCATCTGTACAAATCCCGGGGGGAAACCTGGACACTCTGGCCAGCGACGTGGCCGGACCGGCCGTGCCGGTCCTTATCCGGCCAGCTCGCGGGCGGTGGCGACGGCCTCGGCCAGGGTGTCGACGACGGGCACGCCCGCGGCTTCGAGGCTGGTCCGGCTGTGCGAACCGCCCGTGTAGAGCACGGCCCGTGCGCCCACGTGGGCCGCGGCGAGCGCGTCGTCCACGGCGTCGCCGATGAGGACCGTCCGTCCGGCGGTCACTCCGGCGGGCTCCATGGCGGCCATATGGCGTACGAGGTGTCCCGCCTTGGTGGTGTGGGAGGGCCCGGTACGGCCGTCGACGCGCAGGAAGTGCCCGTCTATGCCGTGCGTGCGCACCAGCGGCACGAGCTTGTCGTGGGGTGCGAGGGACAGCAGGGACTGGGTGAGTCCGTCGGCCTGCCAGGCGCGCAGCAGCTCCGGCGCGCCCTCGGCGAGGCCGGCCGCGTCGGCCGCCGCCCAGTAGTAGCGGTGGAAGGTCTCGTCCATGACGAGCCACTCCTCCTCGGTGGGCAGCCGGCCCATGAGGCGCTCGTAGAACTTCGGGACCGGTACGACGTACAGGTCCCGGTACGTCTCCAGGGTGATCGGCGCGAACCCGAACTCCGCGAAGGAGGCGTTGGTCGCGATGATGACGGCGTCGATGTCGTGCAGCAGCGTGCCGTTCCAGTCCCAGACGATGTGGGCCCCGCCGGCGCTCACGTCAGCAGCCCCGGAATCTCCTGGACGCCGAACCACAGCAGCTCGTGGTCCTCGGCACCGTCGACGGTGAAGCGGGCGTCGTCGTCCCCGGCGTCGGCGGCCGGCAGCGCCGCGGCGGCCGCGGCGACGTCCTGCGTCGCGTCGTCGGCGTCGACGTGGACGGCGGCGGCCGCCTTGAGCCGTACGGCGGCGGCGAGGGTGACCTGGCCGAGGGTGGCCTCGTCGGGGCCGGGGACCGCCGAGGCGGCCTTGTCGTCGACGTCGAGGGCGACGACGACCCGTCGGCGGGGGGCGTCCGCGTCGGCCGCCAGGAGGCGCAGGGAGGCCTCGGCGGCACGGCTGAGGGCGGCGTACTCCAGCTCCTCGATGTCGTCCGAGACGTACCACTCCCGCAGCCCGGGGGTCACCGCGTAGGCGCGGAGCGGGGCGGGCCCCAGCTCGCCCGCCTTGTGCGCCTCGGCGAGGCCGGGGAGTGTCAGGGGGACGTACACGCGCATGGCCGGCTGCTTTCGGTAGGCGGAAACGCCCTCAGGATACGACCGCCGCCCCGCGGGCCGAATCCCCCCGGGTGCGCGGGCCCCGGATCTCGATCGCCGCGCAACGCCAGCGCAGGTCCGGGCCCTGTTCCAGGCGGAAGGCCATCGCCGAGACGCGGTCACCGGTGGCGATGCGGGCGAAGGCCTCGATGACCCCCGGGCCGGGGTGGAAGCGGCCGCAGTGGCGCAGGACGGGCCGGGGGCGGCCCAGCGGGGGCCCGGTGGGGGCCAGGTCCGCCAGCTGCTCGTAGGCCGGGCCCACCGTGAGGCCCAGCAGCGAGTGGACGGGCCGCTGGCCGCTCAGCACCGCCAGGAGGCGCTCCGCGAACCAGTCGTGCGGTCCGGGCCGGCGCCGGGCCCGCGGGGTGCCGGCCGGCCGGCGCGAGTCCCGCCGGCCGGCGGGACGGCTGCGGGTCGGGCTCTTGGTGGTGTCCATGGCGGTTCCCCCGTACGGGCCGGGCCCGGCGGCGGTACCGGGCGGTCACTCTGTGTGGTGTTTCTACGGCCCCCGGCCACGCTCGGCAATCACCGCCCCGGGCCCGCGCACGGCCGCCCCCGCACCACCTATCCGGGTGACCGTGCGCCCGCGCGCGGCGGTGGTCCCGGCACGGTCCCCGGGCCGGGCGCGGGGCATGGCCGGGCCGGCCTCACCCGGGGCCCCGGAACCCCTCCGGACGGACGCCCGCACCCACCCCCCGTACCCCCCGATGGGCGACTCCCCCTCACCCACCCGGCCGTACCTCCGGCAACGGCGCCGCACCCGCCACGCGACGCGGCCGGGGCCGGACACCCACAGGTGTCCGGCCCCGGCCGGTGGTGTTGCCACGAACCCCGAGCGGGGTTACTTCTTGCGCCGACGCCCGCCGGAGGCCTTCTGCGCCTTGCGCCGCTCCGCCCGCGTCATCCCGTCCCCGCCGTCACCGGCGGAGCCGTCCGCGTCGAACTCGCCCTCGACGACCCCGCCCTCGCCGTCCACCGACGGCGCGGAGAAGTGCAGCCGGTCCGGACGCTGCGGGGCGTCCAGCCCCTTGGCCCGGATCTCGGGACGTGCGGCCCCGACCGGCTCCTTCGTCATGGACGGCGCCGCGGCCTGCACCGGAACCTCCTCGACCTGCTGCTCGACCTGGACCTCCAGGTTGAACAGGTAGCCGACGGACTCCTCCTTGATGCCCTCCATCATGGCGTTGAACATGTCGAAGCCCTCGCGCTGGTACTCGACCAGCGGGTCCTTCTGGGCCATCGCCCGCAGGCCGATGCCCTCCTGGAGGTAGTCCATCTCGTACAGGTGCTCACGCCACTTGCGGTCCAGCACCGACAGCACCACGCGCCGCTCCAGCTCACGCATGACGTCGGAGCCGAGCGCCTTCTCGCGCGCCGCGTACTGCTCGTGGATGTCGTCCTTGACGGACTCGGCGATGAACTCGGCGGTGATGCCCGCGCGGTCGCCGGCGGCCTCCTCCAGCTCCTCCACCGTCACCTTGATCGGGTAGAGCTGCCGGAAGGCGCCCCACAGCCGGTCCAGGTCCCACTCCTCGGCGAAGCCCTCGACCGTCTCGGCCGCGATGTACGCGTCGATCGTGTCGTCCATGAAGAAGACGACCTGCTCGTGCAGGTCCTCGCCCTCCAGGACGCGGCGGCGCTCGCCGTAGATGACCTCGCGCTGGCTGTTGAGGACCTCGTCGTACTTCAGGACGTTCTTGCGGGTCTCGAAGTTCTGCGTCTCGACCTGCGACTGTGCCGAGGCGATGGCCCGCGTGACCATCTTGTTCTCGATCGGCACGTCGTCCGGCACGTTCGCCATCGCCATGACCCGCTCGACCATCTGCGCCTTGAACAGGCGCATCAGGTCGTCGCCCAGCGACAGGTAGAAGCGGGACTCGCCCGGGTCGCCCTGACGGCCGGAGCGGCCGCGCAGCTGGTTGTCGATACGGCGCGACTCGTGCCGCTCGGTGCCCAGCACGTACAGCCCGCCGAGCTCCTTGACCTCTTCGAACTCGGCCTTCACGGCCGCCTCTGCCCGCTTGAGCGCCTCGGGCAGGGCGTGCGCCCACTCCTCGATGTGCTCCTCCGGGTCGAGGCCGCGCTGGCGCAGCTCCGCCTCGGCGAGGTCGTCCGGGTTGCCGCCGAGCTTGATGTCGGTACCGCGGCCGGCCATGTTCGTGGCGACCGTGACCGCGCCGCGGCGGCCGGCCTGGGCGACGATCGACGCCTCGCGCTCGTGCTGCTTGGCGTTCAGCACCTCGTGCGGGATGCCCCGCTTCGACAGCTGCTGGGAGAGGTACTCGGACTTCTCGACCGACGTCGTGCCGACGAGGATCGGCTGGCCCTTCTCGTGCTTCTCCGCGATGTCGTCGACGACCGCCGCGAACTTGGCGACCTCGGTGCGGTAGATCAGGTCGGGCTGGTCCTTGCGCTGCATCGACCGGTTCGTCGGGATCGGCACGACGCCCAGCTTGTAGATCTGGTGGAACTCGGCGGCCTCGGTCATGGCCGTACCGGTCATGCCCGACAGCTTCGAGTACAGGCGGAAGAAGTTCTGCAGGGTGATCGTGGCGAGGGTCTGGTTCTCGTCCTTGATGTCCACCCCTTCCTTCGCCTCGATCGCCTGGTGCATGCCCTCGTTGTAGCGGCGGCCGGCGAGGATGCGGCCGGTGTGCTCGTCGACGATCATGACTTCGCCGTCGATGACGACGTAGTCCTTGTCGATCTTGAAGAGTTCCTTGGCCTTGATCGCGTTGTTGAGGTACCCGACGAGGGGGGTGTTCACCGACTCGTACAGGTTCTCGATGCCGAGCCAGTCCTCGACCTTCGCGACACCGGCCTCGTGGATGCCGACGGTGCGCTTCTTCTCGTCGACCTCGTAGTCGCCGGTCTCCTCGATGCCCTTGAGCGGCTGCCCGGCCTCGCCCTTGGTCAGCCGGGTGACCAGCTTGGCGAAGTCCGCGTACCACTTGGTGGCCTGGTCGGCCGGACCGGAGATGATCAGCGGGGTACGGGCCTCGTCGACGAGGATCGAGTCGACCTCGTCGACCACGGCGAAGTTGTGGCCGCGCTGCACCAGCTCGTCCTGCGACCACGCCATGTTGTCGCGCAGGTAGTCGAAGCCGAACTCGTTGTTCGTGCCGTACGTGATGTCGCTGCTGTACTGCTCCCGGCGCTGGGCCGGGGACATGTTCGCCAGGATGCAGCCGATCGACAGGCCCAGGAACTTGTGGACCCGGCCCATCATCTCGGAGTCGCGCTCGGCGAGGTAGTCGTTCACCGTGATCAGGTGGACGCCCTTGCCGGACAGCGCGTTCAGGTACGCCGGCAGCGTGCCGACGAGGGTCTTGCCCTCACCGGTCTTCATCTCGGCGACGTAGCCGAGGTGCAGCGCGGCGCCACCCATGATCTGGACGTCGTAGTGCCGCTGGCCGAGCACTCGCTTCGCGGCCTCGCGAACGGTCGCGAAGGCCTCGGGCAGCAGGTCGTCCAGGCTCTCGCCGTCCTGGTAGCGCTGCTTGTACTCGTCCGTGAGCGCACGCAACTCGGCGTCGGAGAGGTTGACGAAGTCCTCTTCGATGGAGTTGACCTGGTCCGCGATGCGGTGCAGTTTGCGCAGGATCTTGCCTTCGCCTGCACGCATGAGCTTGTTGAAGACGGACACCGAGGTTTGTCTCCTTGCCGGTCGGGCCTGGGCACTGTTCGTAACCGGGCACGGCAGGTGGGCCCCACCGCAACGGCCATCGTAAGCGAGGACGTGGTCGCGCCGGGAGGTCCGCCGTGTCCGCAGGGCACGGGTGCCCGGAATGAGAACGTGTGGACCGGGCCGAAGGTGCCGGGCCGGACGAAAACTGCTCGCCCGCCGTCCCCCCGGACGGCCACAATCCGTCCATGGAACCCACGACGCTGCGCACGACCCGCCTGGACCTGCGGCCCTTCGCCCCGTCGGACGAGGACGAGGTGTACGCCGCCGCCCAGGACCCGGACATCCAACGCTGGACCATGGTCCCCTCCCCCTACGAACGCGCGCACGCGAAGACCTTCGTGAACGAGCTGGTACCCACCGGCTGGCGCGAGGAGACGGGCTTCCCCTTCGCGGTCCGCCTCGGCGCCGGCGGCCCGCTGGTCGCGGCCGTCGGCGTCTACGTGCACACGGCGTTCGGGGAGAAGTCGTACGAGGTCGGCTACTGGGCGACCCGGGAGCACCGCGGCAACGGCTACATGGCCGAGGCCCTGGACGGCGTCGCCCGCTGGGCCTTCACCGAGCTCGGCGCCGTACGGCTGGAATGGCGCGCCGAGGTCGGCAACGAGGGCTCCCGGGCCGTCGCCGAGAAGGCCGGCTTCCGCTTCGAGGGCACCCTGCGGGCCGCCCTGCTGCGCAACGGCACCGCCCGCGACTGCTGGATCGGCGCCGTGCTCCCCTCCGACCTCGGCCTGACCCCCGCGCTGCCGCACCTCCCCGACCGGCAGCCCTGACCCGTTGTCGGTGGGGCCGCCTAGGCTGCCCACCATGACCAGCAGCCCCGCCGGCGCGCCGCAGCCGTCCGTGTCCCTGTCCGCCGACGAGGCCCGCCGCATCGCCCTGCGCGCGCAGGGCTTCCTCGGCGCGCCCGACCGCCGGGGAGGGGTCCGCGGAGTGCTGCGCCACCTGGGCGCCGTACAGCTGGACACGATCTCGGTGCTGGCCCGCTCGCACGAGCTGATCCCGTACGCGCGCCTCGGCGCGGTCGGCCGGGACACCGTGGAGAAGGCCTACTGGAGCGACAACCACGCCTTCGAGTACTGGTCGCACGCGGCGTGCATCCTGCCGATCGAGGAGTGGCCGCACTTCGCGTTCCGCCGCCGGGTCAAGCGGGCGCACGGCTACCGCTGGCACAGGATGAAGGACCGGGAGGGTTCCTGCGCCCTGGTCCTGGACCGGCTGAAGGCGGACGGCCCGCTCACCTCCACCGAGCTGGGCGGCGCGAAGAACGGCGGCCCCTGGTGGGACTGGTCCGAAACCAAGATCGCGGTGGAGTGGCTGCTCGACACCGGTGACGTGGTCTGCTCGGAGCGGCGCGGCTGGAAGCGGGTCTACGACCTCGCCGAGCGGGTCGTCCCGGACGCCCTGCTCCACGACGACCTGGACGACCACGAGTGCCTGCGCCGGCTCGTGGCCCTGGCCGGGCGGTCCCTGGGCGTCGGCACCCGCGCCGACATCGCCGACTACCACCGCCTCAAGGGCGAGCAGTTCGACGCGGTGGTGGCGGATTCCGGGCTGGTCCCGGTGGCGGTGGAGGGCTGGGCCAAGCCCGCCTGGGCCGATCCGGCCGCCCTGGCCGTGGCCCCCGCGGGCCGCCACCGCACCACCCTGCTGTCCCCGTTCGACTCGCTCGTGTGGGACCGCCCCCGCACCGAGCGGATCTTCGGCTTCACGCACAAGCTGGAGGCCTACGTCCCCAAACCGCAGCGGATCCACGGCTACTTCGCGATGCCGCTGCTGGCCGGGGGCCGGCTCCGGGGCCGGGTGGACCCGGGCCGCGAGGGCGCCACGCTGGTGGCCCGCCAGCTCTCGCTGACGACCCCGAAGGCGGCGCCCGCGATGGCCCGCGCCCTGCGGGAGGCGGCGGAGTGGGTCGGCTGCGACGCGGTCCGCGTCGAACGCGCCTCCTCGCCCGCGGAGGCCGCAGCGGTCACGGCGGAGCTGGACGCGCTCTAGGGCCGGAACCCCGGCCCGCGGCTAGCGGATCTCCAGGATCTTCTCGCGCATCGCGTAGACGACCGCTTCCATCCGCGAGTGCAGCTGCAGCTTCTCCAGGATGTTGCGCACGTGGTTCTTGACGGTGTTCTCGGAGATGAACAGCTGCTTGGCGATGTCCCGGTTGTTCATCCCCGTGGCCACCAGCTTCAGCACCTCCAGCTCGCGGTCCGTCAGCCGCGGCGCGGGCACCAGTCTGCGCTCGTCGGTGCGCTGGATCATCGACTTGAACTCGGTCAGCAGCTTCGACGCCATCGAGGGGCTGATCTGCGACTGCCCGTCCGCCACGGCGCGGATCGCCGTGGCGACCTCGTCCGTGGAGATCTCCTTCAGCAGGTAGCCCGTCGCGCCGGCCTTGATCGCGTCGTAGAGGTCCGCCTCCTCGTCGCTGATCGTCAGCATGATGATCTTCGCGGAGGGGGCCACCTCCTTGATCGAGGTGCACGCCTCGATCCCGCCCCTGCGCGGCATCCGCACGTCCATCAGCACGATGTCCGGCAGCAGGTCGGCGGCCTTGTCCACCGCCTCCGCCCCGTCCCCGGCCTCGCCGACGACCTGGATGTCCTCCTCCTGCGCGAGGACGATCTCCAGGCCGCGCCGGAAGAGGGCGTGGTCGTCGACCACGAGCACCCGGATGGGCTCCCCGGCCGGATCCGCCGCCGGGTCCGCCGGGTCCGCCGCACGACAGCCCGCGCCGTCGTCACCGCGTACCGGCCCGAAGGTGTCCGCCATCGTTCCTCCCCCTGCATGTGCTCAGCCGCTGGGCCAATCCGGCGGGAGCGGCCGCCGGTTGACTGCCCGCCATGATTCCATGCCCGGATGACCGGAAGGGGGTCCACGGGAGCCCGTCTGGCTCATACACGCCACTACCGGCCACCAGCCGATGACTACCGGCCACCGCACTCACACAGGTGCCCCTGCGGATCGCCGGGGCGTTCCGCAGGGGCAACGGATGGATGATCAGCCGCCCAGCGCGCCGCCCGCGCCCGCGGCCGGTTCGTCCGAGCTGGAGGCCCCGTCGGCGTTCAGGTGGACGACGCCGTAGTCGTAGGCGTGACGGCGGTAGACGACGCTGGGCATCTTGGTCTCGGAGTCGACGAACAGATAGAAGTCGTGTCCGACCAGTTCCATTTCGAACAGGGCCTGGTCGAGCGACATGGGGCCGGCCGAGTGGGTCTTCTCGCGGACGATGAGCGGGCCTTCGCCCTGCACTTCCAGGGAACCGATCCGGGTGGTCGGGATCCCGTCCGCCTTCTCCTCACCGACCGGCTCGCCGTTGCCGTTGAGCGTGGCGACGCCCGGCACCGTGTCGACGACCTCGGCCGCCGAAAGCCGTCCGTTGCCACGGCGGGTGAACCGCTTGTCGTGCTGCTTGCGCAGCCGGGCCTCCAGCTTGTCCTGGGCGAGGTCGAGCGCCGCGTACGGGTCGGCGGCGGCGGCCTCGGCCCGGATCACCGGGCCCCGCGAACGCAGGGTGATCTCCACGCGGTCGGAACGGTCGGCCTGGCGCGGGTTGTGCTCCTTGGACACCTCGACGTCCAAGCTGATCACCTTGGCGTCGAGCTTCTGGATCCGCTCCGGATTCAGCTTCTCGGCCACGTGCTTGCGGAACCGCTCGGGCACCTCGGTCTTGCGGCCCTTGACGACGATGTCCACGCAGAACTCCGTTCCCGGAGAGCCCCGCCGACAGTGGCGAAGCGCTCCCTTTCGCACCAGGCCCCGGTGAACACCGGAGCCTCGGACTTGGCGACTTTCACCTCCTCCTCCCCCATCGGCAAGATCCACATCCCACCGACTCGGGAGTAGAGAGAAACCCCCTGAACAGGCACTGACACAAGGTTGGCAATAAAACGGGCGGACTGGTGCTCCGGTACCCGGTGCCCAAGGATCGCCAGTTCCTCACAACCGAACATATCCCTCAAAGCCGGTTGTCGGCACCCGCTACCGGAACGTACCTCCGTTCAGGTGGCCGTTCCCTCTTACTACCTGCAACGATGCGCATTCCCCGGCAGTTCCAAATCTATTCACAAGATTTTTGCTCTGTACGAGTTGCCGACCGGATCCGCACGAAGGAGTCCGCCGGCGCCGCGACCACAGCCGCCTCCGCCACCCCCAGACCCGCCGCCCGCAGCGCCCGCGCGGCCTCGGCGAGCGTGGCCCCGGTGGTGATCACGTCGTCGACCAGGACGATCCGCGCCCCGGCCGTCACCCGGGCCCCGCCGCGGCACACCTCCAGGGCCCCCGCCAGGTTCTCCAGCCGCTCCCGCGCCCCCAGGCCCGCCTGGTCCGCGACCCGTCGGCGCAGCCGCAGTACGGGCGCCACGCGGGCGGCCGCACCCGCCCGGCGCAACCGCCCCGACGCGGCCAGGGCGATCCGCCGCGCCGGATCGTGCCCGCGCGCCCGCACGGCCCGCCGCGCCGAGGGCACCGGCACCAGCACCAGCTCTCCCGCCCCGGACCCGCCCGCCGGGTCCCGGGACCCGTCCGGGGACCCGCCAAGCGGCCCGCCGCCCCGGAGCACCGCCGCCGCCAGGGCCGCGCCCAGGGGGGCCGCCAGGGGCAGCGCCCCGCGTTCCTTGTGGGCCAGCAGGACTGCCCGTACGGCCCCCTCGTACCGCGCCCCCGCGTGCACACCGGGCAGCCCGATCGGGCCCGCCCGCCGCGCCGCGGGACGCACCGGCCCCGCGCCGGCCCCGCTCAGCGCGTCCCGGCAGCGCGGGCACAGCACGGCCCGCGCCGCCCCGCAGCCCGCGCAGTCACCCGGCAGCACCAGCCCGGCCAGCTCCTGCCACCACCCCCGCATGCCTCCACCCCCGCATGCCTCCACCCCCGCATGCCACCACCCTGCCCGGCGCCCACCGACCGCGCGACCCCTGTGGACAACCGCCCGGCGTGGCCGCGGACCGGCCGGCCCCGGGGCTCAGCCCGGGTAGACCGGGGCCTTTCCGCCCGCCGCCACCGTGCGCCACTGCGCCCCCGGCGGCAGCCACACGATCCCGTCCTCGCCGGAGAAGGCCACCACCGGCTTCGAGTCGTCGTCGGCCGCCGCGATCGCGGTCAGCCCGGTGGCCCCGGGCAGGCCCGCGGCCACCATCGAGCCGTCGGCCAGCATGTAACGGGCCTGGTCGACCCCGCCGCTCTCGCGGCCCACCACCAGCAGCCGGCCCCGCGGCGCCCAGCTCATCGCCGTGACCTCCGCCATCTGCGGGGCCGCGGGCCGCAGCTCCCGCACCGACAGCGGCGAGGTGTCCCCCTTGCCCTCGGGCCGCTCGATCCGTCCGATGTACAGGTTCTTGCGCCCGCCCTCCTTCTCGACGAGCAGCGCGATGCGCACCCCGTCCGAGGAGGCCTTCAGCGCGCTGATCCGCCCGCCGTCCAGCCCGGCGACGTCCACCTTCTGCGGGGTCCCGGTCCCGCCCGGGATCCGGTACAGGCCCTGGGTCTGCGGGTCGAGGTCCGCGATCCACAGGTCGCCCTGGGCGTCCCAGCTGGGCGGGGTCAGCTTGCCGGTCTTGCTGGTCAGCAGCGGCTGCGGCATCTGCCCGGCCGTCGTCAGCGTCACGACGTACAGCCCGTGCCCGTCGTCGGAGACGACCGCGGCCCGCTTCTCGTCGTACGCGATCGCCGCCGACCCCACCTTGAACGCGGCGGCCGTCGCCAGCGGCCCCGGCGCCACCTCCGGCTTGTCCTGCTGCTGCTCGTCGGCGTTGGCGTTGAGGACCATCCGGACCAGCTTGGAGTCCTTGTCCACGTAGTACTGGTGCTCCGGCGGCGCCGGCCGGCCGGCGATGGACGCGGCGGCCACGCCCGTCACCCAGCACAGCGAGGACTTGCCGTCGGAGCGCAGCAGTTCGACCCGGTCGAGCCGGGAGGCCGTCAGGTCCCGCACCGTGTACAGGAGTTGAGTGGCCATCTTCTGGCACTGCGGCTGCCCGACGTTGCTGCCCTTCTCGTTGAGCGGCACGCGCAGGGTGTTCTGGCCGTCGTAGGAAAGGGACTTGGTGCCTTCGCGCAGCGCCGTACCGCTGGGGAAGGCGGTGGAGACGACCGGGCCGAGCCACTTCGAGGGCCCGTCCAGCAGCGACTGCACGGTCTGCGTGGTCGGGTCCATCCGGGAGTCGGGATCACTGCGCTGGCGCACGTACACCGGATCGGCGACGAGCCTGCCGCCCGCGAAGTAGTACTTGTTCACCGGCTTGTAGATGCGCTGGAAGTCGGACTCGCTGAGCACCAGGCTGCTGGGCGGCGTCGAGATCCGCCACTGCTTGTTGACCTGGACCAGCTGCAGGAACTCCTCGTAGCGCTTGCCGCCGGTCTCCGGCTGGTACGCGCTGCGCTCGTCGACGGTCGCCAGCTTCTTGCCGGTGACCTTCCAGCGGGGCGAATCGGGGTCCTTCTCGCCCTCGACGCGCACCCGGTCGAGGCCGGCCGAGAGCACGGTGACGGCCGAGCCCGGCCGCCAGTCCTTCGCGGCGTCCTCGGTGAGGTACTTGCGGGCGGTGGCCAGCTGGGGGTCGTCGCTGGTCATGGCCTCCAGGAAGCCGTCGACGATGTCGGCGGGACTGGCCTTGTCGGCCGGCGGCGCGCCGAAGACCCGTACCTGGGAGTCGACGCCCTGCGAGGCATCCACCCGGCGGATCTCGCCGTGGTCGGGCATGGAGGCGCAGCCCGCCAGCAGCAGCCCGAAGGTACCGAGGACGGCGGCGGCCCGCACGCCCGCGGAACCCGCGCGCCGCACGCCCCGCACCCGGTCCCCGGGCTCGGCGCGCCCCGCACCCCGTACGTACGCCGACGCGCGCTCAGCGTCCTCCACCGGATCCATCCTCCTGTGCTGCTCCATGGTCGGCGGGCCGGGACACGACCCGGGCGCCGTTGCCGGGCAGCGCCGTCGGGTCGGCGGGCACCGGCTGGGCGGTGGTGACGGCCGGCCGCGGCGGGATCGGCGAACGGCCGTCCCGCTCGCCGGCCGCGCCGGTACGGGCGCCCGGCCCGCCGGACCCGTTGCCGCGCCCCGCGGCTTCGGCCACGGCCCGCGCCCGGTTGCCCCGGGAGTCCTCGGGCTCCAACGGGATCGGCGAACCGCGCAGCGGTTCGTCGGCGGTGCGCGGCAGGGTGAGGCGGAACTGCGAGCCGCCGCCGGGCTCGCCCCAGGCCTGGAGCCAGCCGCCGTGCAGCCGGGCGTCCTCGACGGCGATGGACAGGCCAAGGCCCGTACCGCCGGTCGTGCGCGCCCGCGCCGGGTCGGCGCGCCAGAACCGGTTGAAGACACGGGTGGCCTCGCCGGGCTTGAGCCCGACGCCGTAGTCGCGGACGGCCACCGCCACGGCCCCGCCCGCCGAGGCGAGCCGGACGATCACGTCACGGCCCTCGCCGTGCTCGACGGCGTTGACGACCAGGTTGCGCAGCACCCGCTCCACCCGCCGCGCGTCGGCCTCGGCTATCACCGGCTGGGTGTCGCCGAGGACCCGGATCCGGGTCCCCTTGTGCTCGGCCAGCGGCTCGGCGCCGTCGATGACCCGGCGCACGACGTCCCGCAGGTCGATGGGCTCCGCCTCCAGCGCGGCCGCTCCCGCGTCGAACCGGCTGATCTCCAGCAGGTCGGCGAGGAGGGACTCGAAGCGGTCGAGCTGCCCCGCGAGGAGCTCCGCGGACCGGGCGGTGACCGGGTCGAAGTCGGCGCGGGCGTCGTGGATCACGTCGGCGGCCATCCGGACCGTCGTCAGCGGGGTGCGCAGCTCGTGGGAGACGTCGGAGACGAAGCGGCGCTGCAGCCGGGACAGGTCCTCCAGCTGCTGGATCTTGTTCTGGAGGTTCTGGGCCATCTTGTTGAAGGCTTCGCCCAGACGGGCGATGTCGTCCTCGCCGGTGACCTTCATCCGCTCCTGGAGCCGCCCCGCCGAGAGCCGCTCGGCGATCCCGGCGGCCATCCGGACGGGGGTCACGACCTGGCGTACGACGAGCCAGGCGATGGCGCCGAGCAGCACGACCACGAACACGCCGGCGGTGGCGATGGTGACCTTGACCAGGTTGAGGGATTCCTCCTCCTGGGTGAGCGGGAACAGGTAGTACAGGTCGTACGGGTCCCCGTTGATGTCGGTCAGCCGCTTGCCGACGACCAGGGCCGGCTCCGGCGCCTTGTCCCCGCTGCCCGCGGTGTACCGGATCTGCCAGAAGGTCTTGAAGGTGCCGGTGCCGTGGTTGACGGACCTGCGCAGCGCCGACGGGACGCTCGCGGTCGGGTCCACGTTGCCGGAGGCGCGGGCACCCTTGACGCCCTGCGCGCCGGCCGCCTGCTCACCGGTGCCCGCACCGAGCGCGACCACCTCGAAGGCGGTCTGACCGCCACTGGCGAGCTGCTTGACCAGCGCGTTCATCCAGGTGCTGGCGTCCTGTCCGACCTTGTTGTCGGTGGTGTCGGCCCCGTCGGCCACGGACGGCGTGTTGGCCTTCTCCTGCGCGACCGCGAAGCCGCCCGCGGCCTGGCTCTGCGCGGCCTCCTCCTTGGCGTCCAGGAGACCCTTGCTGACCTGCGCGATGACCACGAAGCCCAGCGCCAGGACCACGGCGAGCGACATCAGCAGCGTCGCCGCGACGACCCTCAGCTGGATGTTGCGGCGCCACAGGCGGACAGCCGGAAGCAGCGGCCGGCGGACGAGACGTCCGAACAACCGCAACAGGGGGCCGCCGGGCGCTCCCTCCTGGAGCAGCCGGCCGCCCCTCAGGACTCCCCGTCGGGGGCCGCCCCGGGGCGTGCCGGGCTGCACGTCAGCTCGGTCCGGCCTTGTAGCCCACACCGCGGACCGTCACGACGATCTCGGGGCGCTCCGGATCCTTCTCGACCTTGGAGCGCAGCCGCTGTACGTGCACGTTGACCAGGCGGGTGTCCGCCGCGTGCCGGTAGCCCCAGACCTGCTCCAGCAGCACCTCGCGGGTGAACACCTGCCAGGGCTTGCGCGCGAGGGCGACCAGCAGGTCGAACTCCAGCGGGGTCAGGGCGATCGAGGTGCCGTCGCGCTTGACCGAGTGCCCGGCAACGTCGATGACCAGGTCACCGATGACCAGCTGCTCGGGCGCGGGCTCCTCCGACCGGCGCAGGCGCGCCCGGATACGGGCGACCAGCTCCTTCGGCTTGAACGGCTTGACGATGTAGTCGTCGGCCCCGGACTCCAGGCCCACCACCACGTCCACCGTGTCGCTCTTCGCCGTGAGCATGACGATCGGCACACCCGATTCGGCGCGGATCAGCCTGCAGACCTCTATGCCGTCCCGTCCGGGCAGCATGAGGTCGAGCAGCACCAGATCCGGCTTCGCCTCCCGGAAGGCAGCCAGCGCCTTGTCGCCGTCCGCTACGAACGACGGCTCAAAACCTTCTCCACGCAGCACAATGCCGAGCATCTCGGCCAGCGCGGTGTCGTCGTCGACGACAAGGACTCGTCCCTTCATGCTTGACATCATCCCATTAGCTAATCGTTACCTGGCGGTGAGCTGTCCCACAGCCAAAAGGGCTGGAAATCGCCCCTCGGACCTGCGTGGTGATCAGGACGACCAGTCTGCCCCGGATCCACGCGACAATTGAAGGGCGAGCGGCCCGGGAACCCGGGGGTACGGCCGGTTCGTTCCGTGGTCCCCGTGGCACGATGGCAGCCGACCAGCGCGCCGGCCGCGGCAGGTGCACGTGAAGGAGCGACGATGAACGACTCTCCGGGCTGGGCCACGCCCGGATCCCCGTCCGACGGCCAGGGCCCCGAAGGCGACCGGCCCGCCGCGCCGCCCGCCGCCGACGGCAAGTGGTCCGCCACCCAGCCGCCGCCCGGCCAGTGGTCGAGCCCGGCCGAGGGCGTGACCCCGCCCGCGGCCCCGGCGCCTCAGCAGCAGACCGGGTGGGGATCGTACGACTCCGGACCGCAGCAGCAGCCGGGCACGCCCCACGGCTCCCCGTACGCCCACCCCGGCGGCTGGGGCGGCCCGCCGCCCGCCGCCAAGCCCGGCGTCATCCCGCTGCGCCCCCTGGGCCTCGGCGAGATCCTCGACGGCGCCGTGAGCACCCTGCGCGGCCACTGGCGCCCCGTCCTCTCCGTCAGCCTGGTCGTCGCCGCCCTGACCCAGATCGCGCTGCTCTTCGTCCAGCGCGCCACCATGGGCAGCGCCGTGATCACCACCGACCCGACGCCGAGCGCCGCCGAGACGAGCAAGCTCCTCGGCGACACCGCGCTCCTGTACGGCGCCGAGTACTACCTGGAGATCCTCGGGCTGTTCCTGGTCACCGCCCTGCTCGCGCCCGTCGTCAGCCACGCCGTCCTCGGCCGGCCCTCCACGCTCTCCGCCACCCTGCGGGCCGTCCGCCCGCTGGCCCCGCGCCTGGCCGGCCTCATCGCCCTCCTGCTGCTGGGCGCCCTCGCCGCCGCCGTCCTGCCGGTGCTCCCCGGCATCCTCGCGGGCAGCGCCCCGCTGGCGGTCCTGGGCGTCCCCGTCTCCATGGTGCTCCTGGCCTGGTTCTACGTGACCTTCGTGCTGGCGCCGCCCGCGCTGATGCTGGAACGCGGCTCGGTCACCGACGCCCTCAAGCGCTCCGCCAAGCTGGTCCGCGGCTCGTGGTGGCGGATCTTCGGCATCAGCCTGCTGACCTGGCTGCTCCGGGGGATCACCTCGGCGATCATCGTCATGCCGTTCGCGGCCGTCGCCCTGTTCCTGGCCCCCGGCGGCCTCGGCTCCCTGCTCGACGGCTCCGCCACCACGGGCTGGACCTTCCTGATCATCGCCGCGATCGGATCGGTCGTCGGCGCCACCGTCACCCTGCCGATGCAGACGGGTGTCACCACCCTCCTCTACGTCGACCAGCGCATCCGCCGCGAGGCCCTGGACCTGGAACTCGCCCGGGCCGCCGGCCAGGACGGCGGCGGACCGGTCACCGGAGGCTGACGCCCTGATGAGCACGGGGGGACTCATCGTCACGGGCGCGGCGGCCCTGCTGCCGCGCGCCGAGACACCACCACTGACGACATCGCGCGAGGCTGCCCGCGAGGCGGCCGAACACGAGCTGTCCAAGCCGATGTACCACCAGGACGACCCGGGGCTCCTCCAGCGCGCCCTGGACCGCTTCTGGGAGTGGATAGGCGAGTTCCTCGACCGCGCCTCCGGAGCCACTCCGGGCGGCGGACTCGGCCTCCTCGCCATCGTCCTGCTCGTCGTCCTGGCCGTCGGCGCCCTGTGGTGGCGCCTGGGCACCCCCCGCCGCACCGCCACCGCCGCCGACACCCTCTTCGACGACGGCCCGCGCACCGCCGACGACCACCGCGCGGCCGCCGAGGCCCACGCCGCCGCCGGCCGCTGGACCGAGGCCGTCCAGGAACGCATGCGCGCCCTCGTCCGCTCCCTGGAGGAACGCACCCTCCTCGACCCCCGCCCCGGCCGCACCGCCGACGAGGCCGCCGCCGAAGCCGCCGCGTCCCTCCCCGGCCACGCCGCGGACCTGCGCGCCGCGGCCCGCGCCTTCGACGACGTCACCTACGGCGGCCGCTCCGGCGACCCCGGCACCTACGCCCGCCTGCGCGACCTCGACCTCACCCTGACCCGCACGAAGCCCCTCCTGACGGGCCCCACCCCATGACGCCCACCCCACCCGACCGCACCGACACCACGGCCGCCCCCGCCGGCCCCACCACCGGTCCCGACGCCGGTCCCATCGCGGGCGGCACCACCGGCAGCACCACCGGCGGCACCACGGGCGCCACCTCCACCGCCCTCACCCGCGCCCAGTTCTGGACCCGGGCCCGCGGCTTCCTCCTCGCGGCCGGCATCCTGCTCACCGCCGCCGTCGCCCTCGCCGGCCTCCAGGCGGGCGACCACCACGGCCGGCTCGACCCGCGCTCCGCCGACCCCGACGGCAGCCGTGCCCTCGCCCAGCTCCTCAAGGAACGCGGCGTCACCACCCGGGTGGTCACCAACGCCGCGGAGGCCGCGGCGGCAGCCGGCCCCGGCACCACCCTCCTCGTCGCCGACCCCGACCTGCTCGGCGAGCCCCAGCGCCGCGCCATCCGCTCGGCCATCGACCTCTCCGGCGGCCGCACCGTCCTCGTCGCCCCCGGCAGCACCGCCCTC
Organism: Streptomyces sp. NPDC031479; assembly: GCF_055581065.1. NCBI lineage: Bacteria > Bacillati > Actinomycetota > Actinomycetes > Kitasatosporales > Streptomycetaceae > Streptomyces > Streptomyces sp. NPDC031479. The sequence continues at coordinate 3,890 of NZ_JBVIKC010000031.1, read as the reverse complement.
CCCGAGCTGGCCCCCGCCGCCCGCACCAAGGGCTTCGCCCACCAGCGCGACCTCGACCCGGGCCACCCCGCCTGCGCCCTCCCCGCCGCCACCGCCGGCCGGGCCGGCACCGGCGACGGCCTCCGCTACACCACCGACCTCCCCGGGGCCACCGCCTGCTACCCCAGCGACGGACACCCCACCCTGCTCGTGCTCCCCAGCACCACCAAGGGCGGCGACACCGTCCTCCTCGGCTCCGAGACCTTCCTGCTCAACAAGCGCCTCGCCGACGAGGGCAACGCCTCCCTCGCCCTCCAGCTCCTCGGCTCCCGCCCGGAACTCGTCTGGTACCTGCCCACCCCCGCGGACATGTCCGCCGACCCCGGCACCGGCGCCGAGGACACCTCCCTCCTCGGCCTCGTCCCGGCCGGCTGGACCTGGGCCCTGCTCCAGCTGTTCGCCGCCGCGGCCCTCGCCGCCCTGTGGCGGGCCCGCAGGCTCGGACCCCTCGTCACCGAGAACCTTCCGGTCGCGATCCGCGCCTCCGAGGCCACCGAAGGCCGCGCCCGCCTCTACCGCAGGGCCGACGCCCGCGACCGCGCCGCGACCGTACTGCGCGCCGCCGCCCGCGAACGCCTCGCCCCCCTGGTCGGCGTACCGGCCCCGCAGGCCCACGACCCCGCGACCCTGGTCCCCGCCGTATCGGCCCGCCTCACCGCCGACGGACGCCCGAACGACCCGGCCGCCCTCCTCTTCGGTACCACCCCCGCCGACGACGCGGCACTCGTCGCGCTCGCCGACCACCTCGACGCCCTCGAAAGAGAGGTCCGCACCTCATGACGGCCACCACGGACAGCGCCCGTTCCTCCCTGGAAGCGCTCCGCACCGAGATCGCCAAGGCCGTGGTCGGCCAGGACTCCGCCGTCACCGGTCTCGTCGTCGCACTCCTGTGCCGGGGCCACGTCCTCCTCGAAGGCGTCCCCGGCGTCGCCAAGACCCTCCTGGTCCGCGCCCTCGCCGCCTCCCTCGAACTCGACACCAAGCGCGTCCAGTTCACCCCCGACCTGATGCCGGCCGATGTCACCGGCTCCCTCGTCTACGACGCCCGGACCGCCGAGTTCTCCTTCCAGGACGGCCCGGTCTTCACCAACCTCCTGCTCGCCGACGAGATCAACCGCACACCCCCCAAGACGCAGTCCTCGCTCCTCGAAGCGATGGAGGAACGCCAGGTCACCGTCGACGGCACCCCCCGCAAGCTGCCCGAGCCGTTCCTCGTCGCCGCCACCATGAACCCGGTCGAGTACGAGGGCACCTACCCCCTCCCCGAGGCCCAACTGGACCGCTTCCTCCTCAAGCTGACGGTCCCGCTGCCCTCCCGCGAGGACGAGATCGGCGTCCTGACCCGGCACGCCGCCGGCTTCGACCCGCGCGACCTGCACGGCGCGGGCATCCGCCCCGTCGCCGGCGCCCACGACCTGGAAGCCGCCCGCGAAGCCGTCGCCCGGACCACCGTCTCCCCCGAGATCACCGCCTACGTCGTCGACATCTGCCGCGCCACCCGCGAATCGCCCTCCCTCACCCTCGGCGTCTCCCCGCGCGGCGCGACCGCCCTGCTGGCCACCGCCCGCGCCTGGGCCTGGCTCACCGGCCGCGACTACGTCACCCCCGACGACGTGAAGGCCCTCGCCCTCCCCACCCTGCGCCACCGCGTGCAGCTCCGCCCCGAGGCCGAGATGGAGGGCGTCACCTCCGACAGCGTCATCTCGGCGATCCTCGCCCGCGTCCCGGTACCCCGCTGATGGCCCTCACCGGACGCGCCGCCCTGCTGGCGGCCCTCGGCAGCATCCCCGTCGGACTCCTCGGACCGAGCTGGACGGGCCTCCTCGCGGTCAACGGCTCCCTCGCCCTGGCCTGCGCCGTCGACTACGCCCTGGCGGCCCCCGTACGCACCCTGAAGCCGACCCGCTCGGGCGCCACCTCGGTCCGCCTCGGCGAGCCCGCCGACGTACACCTCACCCTCGCCAACCCGGGCACCCGCACGCTCCGCGCCGACGTCCGCGACGCCTGGCCGCCGAGCAGCTGGCCCTCCGGCACCGAGGCCGCCGCCTCCCGCCACTCCCTGACGCTCCCCGCGGGGGAACGCCGACGTCTGACCACCCGCCTGCGCCCCACCCGGCGCGGCGACCGCCGGGCGGACCGCGTCACGATCCGCTCCTACGGTCCCCTCCGCCTGCTCGCCCGCCAGGGCTCGCACACCGTCCCCTGGACGGTGCGGGTCCTGCCCCCCTTCACCAGCCGCAAGCACCTCCCGTCCCGCCTCGCCCGGCTGCGCGAACTGGACGGCCGCACCAGCGTCCTGACCCGCGGTGAGGGCACCGAGTTCGACAGCCTCCGGGACTACGTCCCCGGTGACGACACCCGCTCCATCGACTGGCGGGCCACCGCCCGCCGGAACACGGTCGCCGTGCGCACCTGGCGCCCGGAACGCGACCGGCACATCCTGATCTGCCTGGACACCGGCCGCACCGCCGCGGGCCGCGTCGGCGACGCCCCCCGCCTGGACTCCTCGATGGACGCGGCCCTGCTGCTGGCCGCCCTGGCCACCCGCGCCGGCGACCGCGTCGACCTGCTGGCCCACGACCGGCGTACGCGCGCCCAGATCCAGGGCCGCCCGGCCGCCGACACCCTCCCGGCCTTCGTGAACGCCATGGCCGGCCTCGAACCGGCACTGGTCGAGACGGATTCCCGGGCACTGGTCTCCACGATCCTGCGCAGCGCCCCGCGCCGCTCCCTGGTGGTCCTGCTGACCGGCCTGGACGCGGCCCCGATCGAGGAGGGCCTGCTCCCGCACCTCCCCCGCCTCACCCAGCGGCACACGGTGATCCTGGCCTCCGTGGCGGACCCCCACATCGCGCAGATGGCCGCCTCCCGCGGCTCCCTGGACGCCGTCTACGAGGCCGCCGCGGCCACCCAGACCCAGTCCCAGCGACTGCGCACGGCCGAGCAGCTCTCCCGCCACGGCGTCCACGTCGTCGACGCGACCCCGGACACCCTGGCTCCCGCCCTGGCCGACACCTACCTCTCCCTCAAGGCCGCCGGCCGCCTCTAGCCTCCCCGGACCGTCGCCCGCAGGCTTCACGGCACCGGGGCTGGATACCCTGGTCGGGCACCCACCAGGAGGACACCATGGCCGACCTCACCCCCGAGCAGATGCGCCGCATGCACGAGTTCGCGGAGCAGCTCGCGGAGCTGGCGGAGCACCAGGAAGACCAGTGGAAGGTGCAGACCACCGATGGTCAGATCTTCCTCACGATGATGAGCCCCACGGCTCCCCACGGACTCAACGTGGTGCGGCTGCGCCGCCAGATCGAGGCCCAGACCCCGGAGGTCATGGCCCTCAACGACACGAACATGGGCGATCCCCAGACCGGCCTGACCAAGGTCCCCGATCTCATGGTCATCGCGGAAGAGGACACCGATGACACGGCGAAGGTCGTCAACTCGCGCGATGTCCTGATGGTGGTGGAGGTCGTCTCACGCACGAACTCGCTCACCGACATCCGTGACAAGCTCCACGACTACCCGAGGATGGGCGTCCCGACGTATGTCGTGGTGGACCCCCGCAAGGACAAGAAGACCGTCACCGTGCACAGCGACCCCTCACAAGGACCCGACGGCATCCGCTACCGCAAGACGGTTCCCTACGCCTTCGGGGACACCGTCACCGCCGGCCGTTGGATCCTCGACACGACCGGCCTCAAGAGCTACCCCGCCGACTGGTGAAGAGGGCTGCGCCGGAATGCCCACCCCGGGTAACGGCCCGTAAACGCAGAAAAGCCCCGCACCATAAGGTGCGGGGCTTTCCCACAATGATTGTTCGGCGGCGTCCTACTCTCCCACAGGGTCCCCCC
>NZ_JBVIKC010000030.1:47920-93381 GCF_055581065.1 Streptomyces sp. NPDC031479 | reverse complement strand
GTACTGGACGTACTTGGGCTTTCGGTCGGTGCGGCGAGAGTGCGTGCCGGGCGTCGCGACGCCGCGGAGATCCGTCAGACACCCCCTAGCCGCGCACGCCCCGCAGGGCCATGGCGACGGCGGCCTCGGTCACCACGTCGGGCGCCTCGGCCGCGCCGAGCTCGATCCGGCGCACCGCGGCGTCCACGACGCCCTGCAGCAGCATCGCGGCCAGCCGCGGCTCCGTGTGGCCCAGGGCGCCGAGGGCCTCGACGACCATCGCGACCAGGCCGCCGTGCGCGGCGCGGATCTTCTCCCGCGCGCCCGCGTCCAGCTCACTGGCGGAAATGGCCACCACCGCCCGGTGCCGGCGGTCCCCCACCAGCCCGAGCTGGCTGCGCACGTACGCCTCGATCTTCGCCCCGGGCGTCTGCGCCGCCTCCATGGCGGCTTCGATCTCGGCGGCCCACACGGGGAAGTCCACCGCACACAGCTCTTCGACCACGGCCGCGCGCGACCGGAAGTACTCGTACACGGACGACCGGGCTAGCCCGGTCCGCTCCGCGAGGGCGGGGAAGGTCAGGGCTTCCGTCCCGCCTTCCGACAACAGGGAGCGCGCAGCGTCCAACAGGGCGCCGCGCTGCATCGACCGGTGCTCGGCCACGGAGGCCGCTCGAATCCTGGGCACGTCACCACTGTACGGAGGGTGTGCAAGGCCGGTGCCGGGTCAGCGGCCGACGTCGGCGAGCTTGGCCCTCAGCTGGAGCACGGACTTGGTGTGGATCTGGCTGACGCGGCTCTCCGTCACGCCCAGCACGTTGCCGATCTCGGCGAGGGTGAGGCCCTCGTAGTAGTAGAGGGTCACGACCGTCTTCTCCCGCTCGGGGAGCGTGTTGATCGCCCGTGCGAGCAGTCGGCGCAGTTCCCGGTCCTCGGCCACCTCCACGGGGTCGTCGGCGGCGTGGTCCTCCAGGGTGTCCATCAGGGAGAGCCGGTCGCCGCCCTCCCCGCCGACGTGCAGCAGCTCTTCGAGGGCGACCACGTTGGCCAGGGACAACTGGCTGAAGACCGTGTGGAGTTCCTCGACCCCGATCCCCATCTCACCCGCGACCTCGCCCTCCGTCGGGGTCCGCCGCAGCTGGGCCTCCAGGGTGGCGTAGGCGCGCTCCACGGCCCGCGCCTTCTGCCGCACGGAGCGCGGGATCCAGTCGAGCGCCCGCAGCTCGTCGATCATCGCGCCGCGGATCCGGGTGATGGCGTACGTCTCGAACTTGATGGACCGTTCGATGTCGAACTTCTCGATCGCGTCGATCAGGCCGAAGACCCCGGAGGAGACGAAGTCGGCCTGTTCCACGTTGGGCGGCAGGCCGACGCTGACCCGGCCCGCCACGTACTTCACCAACGGCGAGTAGTGCAGGATCAGCTGCTCCCGCAGCCGTTCGTCGCCCGACTCCTTGTATGAGCGCCAGAGCACCTCCAGGGACGAGGGCGCGGTGGACCGCACGCTGCCACGGGCAGCGGGGGGCACCGCAGCGCGGTCGGACCCTGAGGTGTGCTGGGGCATGCTTCGCCTTTGCCGGAGCCGGATTCCTTGGGAGCGTAGCGTGACGGAAGTGTCGCGGTGCGCGAAGAGTACGGGATGGCGCGGGGGCGCAGCGGCGCCCGGACTCGCACGGGCGGCCCGGGACCGGCGCCTGGCGCTCGGCCCCGGCGGCTGCCACCGGGAAGACCGCGTCTCTCATCGGCTTCACTCTTTCACCGGAACGCCCCAGGTCAATGACCGCCTCGCCGGGTGGCCCGGGATTGCGCCCCCTCTCGTGGCGGGCGCGGGGTCAACCGCCAGTCGTCGCCCTGCCGTTCGACGAACCCCAGAGAGTGAAGTTCGTACAGTCTGCCGATGACTTCATCGGTGCCGGTGGCCGCGGCGAGGGAGATCTCCTCCAGCCGCGCGGGCCGGCCGGCGGGGAGCGCGTCGAGCACGCGCACGGTGTCCGGGGGCAGGAGGTCGCGGGCGAGCACCGGTCCGCGGCGCACGGGTGCCAGCTCGCCGATGTCGCCGACCAGTTCCACCACCTCGGCGGCGTCCGTGACGAGCTGCGCCTCGCCGCGCAGCAGCTCGTGCACCCCGGCGGAGAGGCCGCTGGTGGCGGGGCCGGGGACGCCCATGGTGAGGCGGCCGAGCCGCTGGGCCCGGCGGGCGGTGACCAGAGAGCCGCTGCGGTGGGCCGCCTCGACGACCACGGTGCCCCGGGTGAGGGCGGCGATGACCCGGTTGCGCAGGACGAAGCGGCTCGGGGTGGGGTTGCCGCCGGGCGGCAGCTCCCCCAGCACCAGCCCCTGACGGGCGATCCGGCCGAGGAGCCCGGCGTGGCCACGGGGGTAGCTCACGTCCACTCCGCAGGCCAGCACCGCGACGGTGGCGCCACCGGTGCCGAGGGCGCCCCGGTGCGCGGCGCCGTCGATCCCGTACGCGGCGCCGGAGACGACCACCCAGCCCCGTTCGGCGAGCCCGGCGGCGAGGGTCTGCGCCATGTGGGCCCCGTACGGGGTGCACGCGCGGGCCCCGACCACGGCGACCGAGCGCAGGGCCCAGGTCCGCAGGTCGGCGCCGCCCCGCAGCCACAGCCCGACGGGCCGGGCGTCCCCGAGGTCGTCCAGCTGGGTCGGCCACTCCGCCGAACCCGGCGGGACGAACCGGCACCCCACCGCGGCAGCCTCCGCGAGGTCCCGCCGGGGCTCGGCGAGGGCGGCCCGTCTGCGGTACCCGGCGATCCGCTCGGGTCCGACCCCGGTCAGCGCGCCGTGCCCCGGGCCGTCGCCGGTCAGGAGCCGCATCAGCCCGACGGCCCCGTGCTCGCGCAGCCACCGGCCCCCGCACTCGTCCCCGGGTTCCAGCACCCGGGTCAGCGCGACCCGCGCCAGCATCTCCGCCCCGGGCGGCCCGTCGCACTGCGGGACCTCCGCGTCCCCCGCCCCGTCGGCGGTCACCGCTGCGCCCCCGAGGCCATGGCCGCCCCGCGGGCGATCCCGGTGCGCAGTTCCAGCGCGACGGCCACGTCCAGCGCGTCGGGGCGGTCGCGGCCGCGCAGGTCGGCCACGGTCCAGGCGACCCGTAACACCCGGTCCAGGCCCCGCGCGGTCAGCAGTCCGCGCTCCATGTCCCGCTCGGCCCGGGCCAGTGCCCCGGGGCCGGCCGGCCAGCGGGTGCGCAGCTCGTGCCCGGGCACCTCGGAGTTCAGCCGCCAGGGCGTGTCGGCGAGCCGGGCGGCGGCCCGGTCGCGGGCCTCGCGGACCCGGGCGGCGACGGTCTCGGTGCTCTCCCCCCTGCCGCCCTGCCCGAGGAGGTCGGAGCGGGTCACGGGCTCGACCTCGACCCGCAGGTCGACCCGGTCCAGCAGCGGCCCCGACAACCGGGCCTGGTAACGCCGGATCACGGCGGCCGGGCATTCGCAGCCGGCGCCGTGCAGGGTGTGCCGCCCGCACGGGCAGGGGTTCGCGGCGAGGACCATCAGGAAGCGGGCCGGCAACCGGACCACCCCGGCGGCACGTGCGATGACCACGTGCCCCGCTTCGAGGGGCTGCCGCAGGGCGTCCAGCACCTTCCCGCTGAACTCCGCGGCCTCGTCCAGGAACAGCACGCCCCGGTGGGCCAGCGAGACCGCCCCGGGCCGGGGAATCCCGGCGCCGCCGCCGACCAGGGACTGCATCGTCGCGGAGTGGTGCGGGGCGCAGTACGGGGGCCGCCCGACCAGGGGTTCGCCGGGCGGCAGGATCCCCGCGACGGAGTGGACGGCGGTCACCTCCAGGGAGTCCTGCCGGTCGAGCGGGGGCAGGAGCCAGGGCAGCCGCTCGGCCAGCATCGTCTTGCCCGCGCCGGGCGGCCCGCTGAGGAAGAGGTGGTGGCCCCCGGAGGCGGCCACCTCCAGGGCCCGGCGGGCCGCGTACTGGCCGGCGACGTCGGCGAGGTCGGGCACCTCCGCGGCGTCACCCCCGCCCCGGGCCAGGCCCGTACCGAGTCCGGCGCCCGGCACCACCAGCCCCGCCAGTATCGGGTCGGGGCGTCCCGGCCGGTCCGGCGGCTCCTCGTCGGGCACCACCTCGTCGGTCAGGACGGCGATCAGCTGCCGCAGGCTGCGCACCCCGAGCACCGCGACGTCCGGGACCAGCCCGGCCTCACCGGCGCACTGTTCGGGCACCACCACCTGCCGGTACCCGGCCTCGGCGGCCGCGAGCACCGCGGGCAGGATCCCCCGCACCGGCCGGACCCGGCCGTCGAGGCCCAGCTCCCCGATGAGCACGAGGTCGGCGATCGCCCCGGGGTCGACCACCTCGGCGGCGCCCAGCACCGCGACCGCTACGGCGAGGTCGAAATGGGCGCCCGCCTTCGGGACGGACGCCGGGCTGAGCCCGACCGTGAGCTTCTTCTGCGGCCACTGGGCGCCGGAGTTCACCACGGCGGCCCGCACCCGGTCCCGGCTCTCGACCAGGGTCTTGTCGGGCAGCCCCACCAGGGTGAATGCGGCGACCCCCGGCTCCAGGTCGGCCTGGACCTCGACCAGTACGCCCTCGACGCCCACCAGGGCCACCGAGCAGGCCCGTGCGAAACCCATCAGGCCACCCCCCTGACGTGCTCCACCCGCGGCGCCCCACGGCGCGGCAGCAGCACTCCGACGAGGTCGATCCGCACCCCGCCCGGGGGCGGTCCGCCGTGATCGGCGAGCCAGCGCCCGGCGAGCCGTCGCAGCCGCTCGGCCTTGGCGGCCCGGACCGCGGCCATGGGGTGCTCGAAGACCCCCTGGCGGCGCGTCTTGACCTCGCACAGGACGAGGGCGTCCCCGTCCCGCGCGACGATGTCGACCTCCCCGCCCCGGCACCGCCAGTTCCGGGCGATCACCGTCATCCCCGACTCGGTCAGCCTCCGCACGGCGAGGTCCTCGCCGTACCGTCCCAGCGCCTGTCGTGCCACGCCCTTCGCGTTCATCCGGCACCACCTCCGGCACCGAGGTTCCCGTGTCCGGACGCACCGAGTGGATCTTGGTGGACAACCGGGGCGTTGTGGAAAACCCGCTCACCCCCAGGGGTGAGCGGGCGGGGCGGATCAGCCGCCCGGGAGTTCGAGGTCGCTCTTGTTGAGCTCCTCGATGTTCACGTCCTTGAAGGTCAGCACCCGTACCTGCTTGACGAAGCGCGCGGGCCGGTACATGTCCCAGACCCAGGCGTCCGCCATCGAGACCTCGAAGAAGACCTCCCCCTGGACCGAGTGCACCTGCATCTCGTAGTCGTTGGTGAGGTAGAAACGGCGTTCGGTCTCGATCACGTACTTGAACAGCCCGACGACGTCGCGGTACTCCCGATAGAGCTTCAGCTCCATCTCGGTCTCGTACTTTTCGAGGTCCTCGGCACTCATGGCATGTTCCCCTTCAGCCGTGCGTCCCCCTATTGTGCGCCAGCGCCACGGGCCCCTAAACGATTTCCGGGGCCAGGACCACCGGAGCACCCGGAGGACCGTCGTCGAGCAGCGTGCGCAGCAGCTCGGCGAGTCTGGTCGGGTACACCGTCTCATGGGCCGCCAGCAGTTCCTCGGAGGTCCACCACCTCGCTCCCGCGACGCTGCGCCGCTCCAGCTCGGTGAGGCCGCCCATCTCGATCGCGGTCCGGGCGGTACGGGCGAGGAAGTACCACTCGTCCTGTTCCCAGCGTCTCCCGTCGAAGGGGAAGGCGCAGTACCGGTGCCACAGCACCGGTCCCAGCTCGACCTCTGTGATCCCCGTCTCCTCGGCGAGTTCCCGCAGCGCCGCCTGCTCCCGGCTCTCGTCGCCCTCCAGCCCTCCGCCGGGCGTGAACCACCAGTCGGCGGCGGGATCGTCCGGTTCGAAGCCGTGCAGCAACAGGATCCGGTCCTCGGGGTCCAGCAGGATGACCCGGGAGACCTTCCGCGGCTCCGGGTCCGGATGCCCGTCGGCGCCCGGCTCAGCGGGCACCGGAGGTCTCCCGCCGCCCGCGCCCCAGGATCCGTACGAGGGGTCCGTAGGCGGCCCCCAGCACCACCAGGAGGGCTCCGGCCACCACCGCCGCCACCTGGAGCCGCAGGGGTCCCGGGGCGGAGATCCCACCGGGCAGCGAGGCGTACGCCCGCGGCCGCTCCACCATGGTCATCGACGGCCAGGCCAGCGCGTCGACCCGGGCCGACACGGCCGACCGGGGCACGGTGCCCTGGCCGGCCTCCTGGAGGTGCGCGCGGGAGTCGAGCGAGGCACCGCGATGGTCACCGAGCAGGAAGAGGTTGCCCTCGGGCACCTTCACCTCGTACGGGGCGCCGGCCGTCCCGAGCGCCGCCCCGGCGCTGCCCGCCCGGTCGAGGTAGGGCTCGTCGAGCTCCTTGCCGTTCACGGTCAGCCGGCCGCCCTGGTCGCAGCAGCGGACGGTGTCGCCGCCCACGGCCACGACCCGCTTGACCATCGGCGAGCCGCTCCACTCCGTGTCGGTGAAGACGACGATGTCGCCGCGGCGCACCTGATCGCCGTCGATCCGCTGTGCCAGCACCCGGTCGTTCGGCCGCACCGTCGGCACCATCGAGTCGGTCGGCACCGTGTACGGCTGGTACACCAGGGCCCCCCAGACGAAACCACCGAGGAAGAGCACGAAACCGATGGCCACGGCGAGCCCCGACAACACGTTGCCGAGGCCGCCGCGGCCACCGGTGGTCCCGCGTCCTGCCTGTGTTCCGCCCATTGCAGCGCCCCCGCCTCGGAGATCGTCGACCTGGGCGGCACCCTACCGGGCGGTACGCCCGGTAGTCAGCCTCCTCCTGCGCCACAGCACCACGGGCACCGCGCCCGTGAGGCCCAGCGCCGCCGGGCCGAGCCCGACCGGGGCGAGGCCGGAGGCCCCGAGGCCGAGGGCGGTCGCCGCCGCCTGGTGGTTGATGCCGGGCTGGTCGAAGGTGTCCGGAACCGGGAGGGTGGCCCAGCGGGTGAGCGGCCACGCGACCACCACGGCCCGCCCGACGACCTTGTCGACCGGCACGAAGCCCTGGGTGGAGTCCTGCATGTGGTAGCGGGAGTCCTGGGAGTTCTGGCGGTGGTCGCCCATCACCCAGATCTTGCCCTTGGGCACGGTGATCGGGCCGAAGGGGGCGTCGTCGCAGGCGGTGTTGCCGGGGTAGATGTACGGCTCGTCCAGCGCCTTGCCGTTGACGACGACCGGTCCCCCCTTCTTGCACTCCACGGTGTCCCCGCCGATGGCGATGGTCCGCTTGATCAGGTCCTTCTCCTCGGCGGACGGCATCAGGCCGATCCAGCTGAGGGCCTTCTGCACGATGTTCGGCTCAGGGGTGGGCTCCCCCGCCAGCCAGCTCGCCGGATCGTGGAAGACGACGACCTCGCCGCGCTCGGGCTCCGAACCGAACCACGGGGTCAGCTTGTCCACCAGCACCCGGTCGCCGCGCTGCAGGGTGTTCTGCATCGAATCGGACGGGATCGAGAACGCCTGTACCAGGAAGGTCTTGATCAGCAGGGCCAGCAGGAGGGCGATACCGATGAGGAGCGGGAGCTCCTTCCAGAAGGACCGCTGCGGCCGCGCGTCCGCGTCGCCCGTCTCGGCACCGGTCTCGCGCTCGACGGCATCGTCCGGCCGCTCCTCGCCCTCATCGCGTCCGGACCGCGCGCCTACCGCCACGTCCCCCACATCCACTCCTCGTTCGGAATTCGCGTCCCGCGCCGGATCGGTCGACGGGCCCTCCCCTCCCTTAACGAGCGGGAGTTCCCTAAGGCGCGGGAGACCGAGGACACACTATGCGAACGCCGTGCCCCGACGGCGCCCAAGGCGTCCGCGCCGCCGACCGGTTCGCGCCGGATCCGGCACCTGCAGGAAGGTCGCCGGCTGTTCCAGCCTGCGCCAGTGGTCGAAGGGCCAGGCGATCACCACCGCCTGCCCGACCACGCCGTTCTCGTCGATCGTGCCGTCGAAGGCCTCGTCGAGGTGGTAACGGGAGTCGGCCGAATTGGCGCGGTGGTCACCCATCACGAAGAGACGTCCCTTCGGCACGTGCACCTCGAAACGGATCTCGGACGGGGCGTTGCCCGGTGACACGTACGGCTCATCGAGCGGCGCGCCGTTGACGGTCACCCGGCCCCGCGCGTCGCAGCACTTCACGGTGTCCCCGCCGACGCCGACGACCCGCTTGATGAGGTCCTGCTCGTCGGCGGACGGCAGCAGGCCGATGAAGGTCAGGGCCTCCTTGATCTGCTTGATCCCGGCAGGGTCCTGGTCCGGCTGGGCGGCCTCGCCCTTGAGCCAGCCTCCCGGGTCCTTGAACACGACGACGTCGCCGCGTTCGACCTTGGAGCCGAACCACGGGGTGAGCTTGTCCACCAGCACCCGGTCGCCGATCCGGATCGTCTGCTCCATCGAGCCGGACGGGATGAAGAACGCCTGCACCAGGAAGGTCTTGAGCAGCAGCGCGATGCACAGGGCGACGACCACCAGCAGCGGGAGCTCGCCCGCCCGGCGGGTGCGCCGGCGCCGCCGGACCCGGCGCGCCAGCCGGCGCCGCTCGGCCCGGCCACCGGGCTCCGGCGCGGCGGGTTCCTCCCCGGAGCCCCCGGAGGAAGCGGACCCGGACCCGGACTCGGACGCGGACCCGGGGGAAGGAGCGGGCTCGGGAGCGGGCCGCGCGGCCGGATCCGGTTCCGGCTCGCGCCCCTTGTCCCGACCGCCCCTCGGGCGTCCCCGGCTACCCATGGGAGCCGCCGCCGACCCGGGACCACGCCCCCGCGCCGTCGGGCAGCGAGCCCCAGCGCGTCACCGGCCAGCCGAGCCAGTCGGCCCGTCCGATCACCTTCTCCACCGGCACCATCCCGCCGCCCGGCTCCCCCAGGTGGTCCCGGGAGTCACGGGACTGGGAGCGGTGGTCGCCCATGACCCACAGGGTCCCCAGCGGGACCACGATCCGGAAGGGCACCGCGGAGGGCGCGTCGCCCGGGTGGAGGTAGGGCTCGTCGACCGCGACCCCGTTGACCTTGATCCGGCCGGCCACGTCGCAGCACACCACGTCGTCCCCGCCGACGCCCACGACCCGCTTCACGAAGTCCGTCTCCGCGGGCTCCGCGAGCCCGAGCGCCGAGAACGCGCCGTGGACGGCCTCGCCGACCGGGTTGCCCGCGGGACGTTCGCGCACGAAGGAGCCGGTCCCGTCGAAGACGACCACGTCCCCGCGCTTCGGCTCCTGGCCGAAACGGTACGCCAGCTTGTTGACCAGGACCCGGTCCCCGACCTTCAGGGTCGGCTCCATCGAGCGGCTGGGGATCAGGAACGGCTGGACCACGAAGTCGGCGAACAGCAGCAGGAAGACGGTGCAGGCCACACCGAGCAGCCCCGCCCGGCGCCAGGACGACGAGCGTCCGCCCCATCCGGAAAACCGTCCGGAAAACCGTCCGGAAAACCGTCCGGAAAACGCAGAACGCGGCCCCTCCTCCCCCTGCTCGGGGGAGGAGTGGCCGCGCTGTGTGAGCTCTGCTTCGGTGTCCATCGGGGGCGAGCCTATCCGGCCTTCCCGTGGACCCGGAGAGGAGATCAGCGGTCGCGCTTCTCCTTGATCTTCGCGGCCTTGCCGCGGAGCTCACGGAGGAAGTACAGCTTGGCGCGACGCACGTCACCGCGGGTGACGAGCTCGATCTTCTCGAAGATCGGGGAGTGCACGGGGAAGGTGCGCTCGACGCCGACGCTGAAGGAGACCTTGCGAACGGTGAAGGTCTCGGAGACGCCAGAGCCCTGGCGACGGATGACAACGCCCTTGAACTGCTGGATACGGGAGCGGTTGCCCTCGATCACGCGGACGTGCACGTTGATCGTGTCACCCGGGCGGAAGGCCGGGACGTCCGTGCGCAGGGAGGCGGCGTTGACGCCATCGAGCAGGTGAGACATGTTCTTCGTCTGCTTTCTTCGCACGACGCCACAGGTCGCCGGTGCGGATTTCCGTAGAGAATTCGGGAGCCGTGGCACTTCGCGGACGACGGTCCCCCTGTGGCAGGGGCGTACGCGAGCACACAGCAGCCGCCTATTCTTCCACGGCCTGCGGCCTGCGCCAAAATCGGCCGTCGGCGGTGGGCTTCCAGCCCAGGATGCTCAGGATCTCCCGGTCCTTCTTGTCGAAGGCGGAGGCCTCGCAGCGCTCGATCAGGTCCGGGCGGTTGCGCGCCGTCCGGCGGAAGGCCTCGTCCCGGCGCCACCGTGCGATCTTCCCGTGGTGGCCGCTGAGCAGCACCTCGGGGATCCCGCGCCCGCGCCACTGCGGGGGCTTGGTGTAGACGGGGCCCTCCAGCAGGTTGGCCATCTCGCCGGGCGCGAAGGAGTCGTCGCGGTGCGATTCCGCATTGCCGAGCACCCCCGGCAGGAGCCGGGCCACGGCCTCCGTGACGACCAGGACGGCGGCCTCGCCGCCCGCCAGGACGTAATCGCCGATGGAGACCTCGTAGACCGGCATCCGCGTCGCGTACTCGTCGATGACGCGGCGGTCGATGCCCTCGTACCGGGCCGGGGTGAAGATGAGCCACGGGCGCTCGGAGAGCTCGACGGCCAGTTCCTGGGTGAAGGGACGGCCGCTGGGCGTCGGGACGACCAGGACCGGACCGCGGGCTCCCGCCTCGTAGCCGTCGGCGAGTGCCGAATCCAGGGCCTCGCCCCACGGGTCGGTCTTCATGACCATGCCCGGTCCGCCGCCGTACGGGGTGTCGTCGACCGTGTTGTGCCGGTCGTACGTCCAGTCCCGCAGGTCGTGAACGTGTACGTCGAGCTGGCCGCGCGCCCGCGCCTTGCCGACGAGGGAGACGTTCAGCGGCTCCAGGTACTCGGGGAAGATCGTGACGACGTCCAGCCGCATCAGGCGTCGTCCCCGCCATCGGCCCCGGCGTCGGCGTCGCGCGTCGACACGATCTCGGCGCGGTCGTCGATCAGCCCGGGCGGCGGGGTGATGACGCAGCGCTGCTCCTCCAGGTCGATCTCGGCGACGATCTCCTCGACGAAGGGGATCATGACCTCGCTGCCGTCCGGGCGCTCGACGATGAAGAGGTCCTGGGAGGGCAGGTGGGAGATCTCCGTGATCCGGCCGACCTCCGTGCCGTCCTCGAGCACCACGTCCAGGTCCATCAGCTGGTGGTCGTAGTACTCGTCCGGCTCCTCCGGCAGCTCCGCCGGGTCGACGTCGGCGATCAGCAGGATGTTGCGCAGCGCCTCGGCGCCGGTGCGGTCCTTGACGCCCGCGAAGCGGAGCAGGAGCCGGCTGCTGTGCACCCGGCCCGCCTCGATGGTCAGCGGACCCGCCGACGCCGGGTCGGTCCGCAGGACGGCACCGGGGCTGAGCCGGAGCTCCGGCTCGTCCGTCCGCACCTCGACGGTGACCTCACCCTTGATCCCGTGGGCGCGGCCGATCCGCGCGACTACCAGCTCCACTGTGCGTCTCTTCCCCTTTTCACGGCCGGACCGCCGCCGCTCGCGCGGAGGTGGTACCTCCGCGTCGTGGTTTCTCCATCAATGGTCGCTCTGCTCACGCGCAGAAACGACTCGGGCCGGGGAGGGCGACGAACGCCCTCCCCGGCCCGTGCCGGTGATTCAAATGCTCAGCGGACCTGGTCCACGTCGACGAGGTCGACGCGGATCCCACGGCCGCCGATGGCGCCCACGACGGTACGCAGCGCACGTGCGGTGCGGCCGTTGCGGCCGATCACCTTCCCGAGGTCTTCCGGGTGGACCCGGACCTCGAGCACCTGTCCGCGGCGCAGGTTGCGCGAGGCGACCTGCACGTCGTCGGGGTTGTCCACAATGCCCTTCACGAGGTGCTCAAGAGCCTCCTCGAGCATGATCAGGCCTCGGTCGACTCGGCGGCGGCCTCAGCCTCGTCCGCCTTCTTGTCGGCCTTCTTGGCCTTCTGCGTGATGGCCTCGCCCTTGGTCTCGCCGATGCCCTCGAGGGCCTTGGCGAACTCGTCGAAGGAGCGACGCTTGCTCTCCTTCGTCGCCGGCTGGAGCAGCGGCGCGGGGGCCGGGAGGCCCTTGTGCGCCTGCCAGTCACCGGTCAGCTTCAGGATGGCGAGAACGGCCTCGGTGGGCTGGGCGCCAACGGACAGCCAGTACTGCGCACGCTCGGCGTTGACCTCGATGCGCGACGGGTTGTACGTCGGGTGGTAGATACCGATCTCTTCGATCGCGCGACCGTCACGGCGGGTGCGGGCGTCGGCGACGACGATGCGGTAGTGCGGCTGGCGAATCTTGCCGAGGCGCTTGAGCTTGATCTTGACTGCCACTGGAGTGGTGTCTCCTGAACTTGACGTGGTTGGGCACATGAGATGCCACGTGGGGTTGCGGTACTCGGGTGCCCGATGGACGCGTCAGCCGGAGGAGAGAGGGGTCCTATGCGACTGTCGAGTACAGCTGTCCATTGTGCCACATGCCTGCGGCGCTTCTCACGGGGAGGGGCGATCGGTGGCGTGCGGCAGCACGCCACCTGGCCGCCGCCCCGTCGGCGGGCCCACGCCCGACCGCCGCCCCCGTACGGCCGTGGGGCCGCGGGCTCAGGAGGCGGCCGCCGAAACCGCGACCTCGGGGATGCGGAACGGCTTCATGCAGCCGCCGCACACGATCGGCGCCTGGGCCAGCACGGACGGGACCACCCGGACGTTGCGCCCGCAGTCGCAGACCGCCTTGACCCGTACGCCGCCGCCGGAGGAGCCGTGCCGGGCGGCCGGACCGCGGAAGCTGCGCTTGGTGTCGGCGGCCGTGGCCGCCGTGTGCGCCTTCAGTGCGCGCTGGAGCCGCTCCATGGTGGGGCGGTAGCGCTTCTTGGCCTCGGGATTGAGGGAGACCAGGGAGAACCCGCTGCTGGCGTGCGGCTCCTCCGAGTGGTCCAGCCCCATCTCCTCGGCGATCGCCAGGAATCTGCGGTTGTGGTAGCGGCCGGCTCGCGAGGTGTCACGGACACCGCGGGCGGCGGCGATGCCGTGGACTGCCTCGTGCAGCAGTCGCTCGAAGGAGAGTTCCGCGCCGCAGGCGGACGAGGACTCTCCGATCAGGGACTCGGGCGCGGCAAGGTCAGGCAGCTCGGGGTGGTACCGCTGAATGTCGGCCCACGCCTGCGCCAGCTCTGCGGCGAGAACAGGTGGTGTCGTGCTCACGTCGTGACAACGAGCCGGGGTGCCCCGGTGTTCCGATTCCGGGCCATTCCAAATTTTTTGCACGTACCAGTCAGTTCACTCTGATGCGTCCCGACGAGGACGGGTGCGTAGATCTCAGGAGGAGTCGGTACGTAACGAAGACCGGCAATGGCCACGCCCCCGGCGCGCGGCCGAAGCCGCACGCCGGGGGCGTGATGAAGTGCGTCAGTACGAGCGCGCGACGATGGCGAGGGTACCGGGAGCGTCGTCCGTCTCCGGAACCGACCCGTCCGCCGCGATCAGGCAGCGTACGGAGACGGCCTGCTCGGCCAGCTTGGCCTCGCCCTCGGGGCCCAGGTCGGCCCACGGGATGCGCGCCCAGCCGCCGGCGACGGCGGCCTCGGCGGCCTCCTCGATGGTCGAGACGTCCGACGTACGGGCCTCGCGGCGCTCGCGGGACTCGCGCAGCAGCTGCGCCTGGTCCTCTTCGAGGACCTTGGGCAGCAGGTCGGCGAGGGCGTCGATCTGCACGGGGGTCTTCCCGCCCGGGATCCGGCGGGCCAGCATCGCGGTGCCGGCCTCCAGGTCGCGGGGGCCGATCTCGATGCGGACCGGTACGCCCTTGAGCTCCCAGTCCACGGCGCGACGGCCGAAGGGGGTGTCGACGCGGTCGTCGACCTGGACGCGGATGCCGGCGGCCTTCAGCTGCGCGCCCAGCTCGCGGACCTTCGCCACGGCCTCGTCGCCCTTGATCGCCATGACGACGACCTGGACGTGCGCGAGGCGCGGCGGGACGCGCAGGCCGTTGTCGTCACCGTGGGACATGATCAGACCGCCGACCATGCGGGTCGAGACGCCCCACGAGGTCTGCCAGACCAGCTCCTGCTTGCCTTCCTTCGACAGGTACTGGGTGTTGAAGGCCTTGGCGAAGTTGGTGCCGAGCTCGTGGCTCGTACCCAGCTGGAGCGCCTTGCCGTCGCCCATCATGCCTTCGAGGGTGAGGGTGTTGATGGCGCCGGCGAAGCGCTCCTTGGCGGTCTTGCGGCCGAGCACGACGTCGATGCCGAGCACGTTCGTCATGAAGTCGCCGTAGACGTCGCGGTGGATGCGGGCGGCGTATTCGCGGGCGTCCTCGTACGTCGCGTGGGCGGTGTGGCCCTCCTGCCAGAGGAACTCGCTCGTACGGAGGAACACGCGGGGGCGCATCTCCCAGCGGACCACGTTGGCCCACTGGTTGATCAGCAGGGGCAGGTCCCGGTAGCTCTGGACCCACTTGGAGAAGTAGTCGTTGATGATCGTCTCGGAGGTGGGCCGGACGACGACCGGCTCCTCCAGCTCCTTGCCGCCGCCGTGGGTGACGACCGCGAGCTCGGGGGCGAAGCCCTCGACGTGCTCGGCTTCCTTCGTCAGGTACGACTGCGGGATGAACAGCGGGAAGTACGCGTTCTGGGCACCCGCGTCCTTGATGCGGGCGTCCATCTCCTGCTGCATCCGCTCCCACAGGCCGTAGCCGTACGGTCGGATGACCATCGTGCCGCGGACCGGACCGTTGTCGGCCAGCTCGGCCTTGTTGATCAGATCCTGGTACCAGCGGGGGAAATCCTCCGCCTGCGGGGTGAGAACGGGTGCCTTTGCCATGGCGCGAATGGTACGGCGCCGGGCGCACCGAGCGTGAATCGGGTGGCGCACTCCTCTGGACGCGGGGGCGAATGGGGAGTTCCCTGGCAACGGGGGCAAGGGGGCGAGACGGAATCAGGAGCGCTCTTTCGATGACACCGACGCCGACGGCGACGCTCGTCGCCCGGGACTGGGCGGAGATCCAGGAACGGATGCTGGTACCGCTGTACGAGGCGGTCTACGACCGGCTGGAGGTCGGGCCGGGCGACCGGCTGCTGGGCCTCGGCTGCGGGGCCGGGCTGCCCCTGCTGCTGGCCGCGGGCCGGGGCGCCGCCGCCACGGGCGTGGAGGCGGATCCGGCCCGCCGGGCGCTGGCCCGGGAACGGCTGCTGGAGGTGGTGGCGGATCCCCCGCTGCCCGCCGCGCGGCCGTACGACGTACTGCTGGCGCTCTCGCCGGCGCCGGGCGCCCTCGCGGAGGCCCTGCCGGCGGTCCGGCGGGGCGGCGCGGTGGTGCTGGCCGACTGGGGTCCGGCGGAGCGCTGCACGGTTCCGGCGGTGCTGGGCGGCGGCCCGGCGGCCCGGGACCTGGACGAGCTGGTGGCGGAGGCGGGCCTGGTGCCCGACGGGTCGGGGCGGGTGTTCTGCCCGTTCGGGTACGCGGACGTGGACAGCGCCGTACGGGGTCTGCTGTCCACCGGGCTCTACGACGCGGCGGCCGATCCCGCGCTGGCGGAGAAGGAGCTGTCCGAGGCGCTTCACCCGTACGAGCGGACCGACGGAGCCGTCTGGCTGCCGAACATCTTCCGCTACGTCGTCGCCCGGGTGGCCTGACGGCGGCCGCCGGGCGGCCGCGGGCCGCCCGGCGCTACTTCTCCAGGCGGGGGATCCCGGCCGCGGCGTACGCCGCCTTCTCGTCCAGGGTCTCGTGGGCGAGCAGGGCCTCGGCCAGGGCGTCGAGCTGCGGGCGGTGCTCGCGCAGGACGCGGCAGGCCTCCTCGTAGCACTCGTCGACGATGCGGCGCATCTCGTGGTCGACGGCGTCGAGGGTGGCGGGTGCGGCGGCGAGGCCGTAGGGGCTCTGCCCGTCGGAGGGGATGGCGGTCAGGCGTCCGACGCGCTCGCTCATGCCCCAGCGGCCGGCCATGCCGCGGGCGATGCCGGTGACCTGTTCCAGGTCGCTCTCGGAGCCCGTGGTGATGACGTCGTAGACGACGTGCTCGGCGGCCATGCCGCCCAGTGCGCCGATGATGCGGCCGCGGAGGTAGTCCTCGGTGTAGGCGTACCGGTCGGCGTCCGGGGCCGAGAGGGTGACGCCGAGCGCGCGGCCGCGGGGGACGATGGTGATCTTGCGTACGGGGTCGGCGCCGGGGCGGAGCATGCCGAGCAGGGCGTGCCCGCTCTCGTGGTACGCGGTGCGGCGGCGCTCCTCGTCGGGCATCACCAGGGACCGCTCCGCACCCAGCTGGATCTTCTCCAGGGCCTCGGACAGGTCGGCCGGGGTGACCTGGTCGCGCCGTCGTTTGACGGCCAGCAGGGCGGCCTCGTTGGCGAGGTTGGCGAGTTCGGCGCCCGTCATGCCCGGGGTGGTCCGGGCCACCCGGGTCAGGTCCACGTCGGGGGCGAGCGGGATGTCGCGGGTGTGGATGCGCAGGATGGCCGCCCGTCCGTCCCGGTCGGGCGGGGAGACGACCACCGTGCGGTCGAAGCGGCCGGGGCGGGTGAGTGCCGGGTCCAGGACGTCGGCCCGGTTGGTGGCGGCCAGCACGATCACGCCCTCGGCGCCGGAGAAGCCGTCCATCTCGGTGAGGATCTGGTTCAGGGTCTGTTCGCGTTCGTCGTGGCCGCCCACGCCGGCCCCGGCGCCGCGGGCGCGGCCGATGGTGTCGATCTCGTCGATGAAGATGATCGCGGGGGCCACCTTGCGGGCCTCCGCGAACAGTTCGCGCACCCGTGAGGCGCCCACGCCGACGATCATCTCGATGAACTCGGAGGCGGAGGCCGAGAAGAAGGGCACGCCCGCCTCGCCGGCGACGGCCCGGGCCAGCAGGGTCTTGCCGGTGCCGGGCGGGCCGGACAGCAGGACGCCGCGCGGCATCCGGGCGCCCATCCGGCGGTACTGTCCGGGGTTCTTCAGGAAGTCGACGACGTCGTTCAGCTCGCCCTCGACCTCGTCGATGCCCGCCACGTCCTCGAAGGTGGTGCGCTTGGCGCCCGCCAGCTCCACCGGCTTGGGCGGGGCCTTCCGGCCGAGGGCGCCCATGCCGCCCATCCCCGAGCCCATCCGCCGGGCGATGACCACCCACAGGAGGACCAGGAGCAGCATGGGGGCGAGGGAGAGCAGCAGATTGGCGAGGAAGCTGCGCTGTACGACGACCGGCGAGGCGGTCACGGTCACGTTGTGCTTGGTGAGGTTGGCCCACAGCTGGTCGTCGGCGAACGCGGGGCGCTGGGTGGTGAACTTGGTGTACTCGCCCTTGCCGTCGGGGAGCGGCTGCCCGGCCTTGAGCTCGCCCTGGATGGCGTCGCCCTTGGAGTAGATCTTCGAGACGTTGCCCGCGGCGACCTGCTTGCTGAACTCCGTGTACGAGACGACCGGCTCGTCGCCCTCGTTGAAGAAGGACAGGACCACGTTGGCGATCAGGTAGACGATCAGCGCGGTGAGGACCAGCCCGCGCCAGCCGCCGGGCATGCGTTTCCTGGGCGGCGGCGCGGGCGGGGCGCCTTCCGAACGCCAGGGGGTGTCGGCCCGGTCGCGCGGCGGTACGGGGGTGGGGCTGGGCACGGGGGCCTCCTTATGCCGTCCTCCCGGCCGACCTTAGGCGACAAACGGGACGTATGCCCCCGCGGGAAACGGCAGGGCCCCGGCCGTGGGTGCACGGCCGGGGCCCTCTTCGCGTACCGGGTACGCCTGCCCGGTCCTACTTCATGAACTTCTTGAACTCGTCCGGCAGGTCGAAGTCCTGACCGCCCTGGCCGCCCGCGGGGAGCCCGAACGGGTTGCCGGCGGCGGCGGGCTCGATCGCCTGCGGGCCCTGCTCGCGCCGGGCCGCTGCCGCGGCCTCCTCTTCCTTGCGCTTCATCGGGTTGCCGCTCTTGCGCTTGCCCTTGGCCTGCTTGACCTGCTTCTTCTGCCGGCCTGGGCCGCCGCCCATCCCGGGGATGCCGGGCATGCCCGGCATGCCGCCGCCCTGGGCCATGCGGGACATCATCTTGCGGGCCTCGAAGAACCGCTCGACCAGCGACTTGACGGCGCTGACCTCGACGCCGGAGCCCTTGGCGATGCGGGCGCGGCGGGAGCCGTTGATGATGTGCGGGTCCTGGCGCTCGGCCGGGGTCATCGACTTGATGATCGCGGCGGTGCGGTCCACGTCGCGCTCGTCGATGTTGTTGATCTGGTCCTTGATCTGCCCCATGCCCGGGAGCATGCCGAGGAGCTTGGAGATGGAGCCCATCTTGCGGACCTGCTCCATCTGGGCCAGGAAGTCGTCGAGCGTGAACTCCTTGGGGCCCTTGGCGAGCTTGGCCGCCATCTTCTCGGCCTCGGCCTGCGAGAAGGTCTTCTCGGCCTGCTCGATGAGGGTGAGCATGTCACCCATGTCGAGGATCCGGCCCGCCATGCGGTCGGGGTGGAAGGCGTCGAACTCGTCGAGCTTCTCGCCGTTCGAGGCGAACATGATCTGCTTGCCGGTGACGTGCGCGATGGAGAGCGCGGCACCGCCGCGGGCGTCGCCGTCGAGCTTGGACAGCACCACGCCGTCGAAGCCGACGCCGTCGCGGAAGGCTTCCGCGGTGTTGACCGCGTCCTGGCCGATCATCGCGTCGACGACGAAGAGGATCTCGTCGGGGCTGACGGCGTCGCGGATGTCCGCGGCCTGCTGCATCAGCTCCTGGTCGATGCCGAGGCGGCCGGCGGTGTCGACGATGACGATGTCGTGCTGCTTGGTGCGGGCGTACTCGACGGAGTCCTTGGCCACCTGGACCGGGTCTCCGACGCCGTTGCCGGGCTGGGGCGCGTAGACCGCGACACCGGCGCGCTCGGCGACCACGGAGAGCTGGTTGACGGCGTTGGGGCGCTGGAGGTCGCACGCGACGAGGAGCGGGGTGTGGCCCTGCCCCTTGAGCCAGAGGCCGAGCTTTCCGGCGAGGGTGGTCTTACCGGCACCCTGGAGACCGGCCAGCATGATCACGGTGGGCGCGGTCTTGGCGAAGCGCAGCCGGCGGGTCTCGCCGCCGAGGATGGAGACCAGCTCGTCGTTGACGATCTTGAGGACCTGCTGGCCGGGGTTCAGCGCCTTGCTGACCTCCTCGCCACGGGCCCTTTCCTTGACGTTCGCGATGAAGGAGCGGACGACGGGAAGCGCGACGTCGGCCTCGAGGAGGGCGATACGGATTTCCCGCGCCGCAGCGTCGATGTCCTGCTCGGAGAGGCGGCCTTTGCCCCGGAGGGACTTGAAGGTCGCGCTGAGGCGGTCGGAAAGCGTATCGAACACGGTGGTCGCGATTCCTCGGGTCGGGGGCGTGGTGGTCGTCCCCCAGGGTATCGGGCCACGCCGCCTGCCCGGCCCTGCGGGAGGCAATCCCCTGCCCGCACCCGCCCCGGCTCCCCGGGGGCGGAGCGGGGGCGGACCCCGGGGAAGCCGGAAGGGACCCGGGACAGGGCCCGGGACGGGGCCCTAGGAAAGGGCCGTCTCCACCGCGGCGGCCAGGGCCGCGGCGTCGGCCCGGGACAGTGGTTTGCCGTCGGTGTCGACCACGTACAGGGTGTCCACCGCGTTGGCGCCCAGCGTAGAGACGTGGGCGCTGCGCACCCGGACCCCGTGGGACTCCAGCGCGTGCCCGATGCGGTGCAGCAGCCCCACCGCGTCGGGCGCCCGCACCTCCAGCACGGTGGCCAGCGAGGAGACGTCGGGGACGACGGTGACCCGGGGCGGCGGCGGGACCACCCCGCGCCGCCTCGGGTACGCCGCCTCGCGGTCGGCCAGCCGCGCCGGGACGTCCAGCGAGCCGTCCAGCGCCCGGACCAGGTCGGTCCGCAGCCGGGCGGCCTCCGGCAGGGCCCCGTACTCGGCGGCCACCCGCCAGCGCAGCACCAGGGCCTCCCCCAGCCGGTCCGGCAGCTCCAGGAAGCGCAGCTCGGCCGCCCGCACGGTCAGCCGGTGCAGCGCCAGGACCCCGGCCGCCGCCGGGAGCACCCCCGGCTGGTCGGGGACGGCGACGACGAGCTCGACCCCGACGGCTTCGTCCTCCTCGCGGCGCGCGTGCAGCGCGAGCACCGGCTCCCCGGTGCGCAGGGCCTCCACCGCCAGGCGTTCCTGTTCGGTGGTCGGGATGTCCAGCTCGGAGGCGTCGGGCGGGGAGCCGCTGAGGACGGCGGCGACCCGGGCCACGAGGTCGGCCACGAGGGAGCCCCGCCAGGTGCTCCAGGCGGCGGGGCCCGTGGCGAGCGCGTCGGCCTCGGTGAGGGCGTGCAGGATCTCCAGGGTGCCGGTCGAGCCGACGGCCGTCGCCACCGCCTTCACGGTGGCGGGGTCGTCGAGGTCGCGCCGGGTCGCGGTGTCGACCAGCAGCAGGTGGTGGCGCACGAGGGTGCCGAGCACGGCGACGTCCTCGGGGTCGAAGCCCACCCGGGCGGCCATGTCGCGGGCGATGGTCTCGCCGGCGACCGAGTGGTCCCCGGGCCAGCCCTTGCCGATGTCGTGCAGCAGGGCCGCCATCAGCAGCAGGTCGGGCCGGCTCACCCGGCGGGTCAGGGCCGAGGCCCGCACGGCCGTCTCGATCAGGTGCCGGTCCACCGTCCAGGTGTGCACGGGATTGCGCTGGGGCCGGCAGCGCACCCGCTCCCAGTCGGGGAGGAGCCGGGTGATCAGCCCCTCGGCCTCCAGCGCCTCCCAGACCGCCACGGTGGGCTCCCCGGCACCCAGCAGGGTGAGCAGCTGTTCCCGGGCCTCCGCCGGCCAGGGCACGGGCAGCGGCCGGGCCCGGTCCGCGAGGCGGCGTACGGCGTGCAGCGAGACGGGCAGGCCCGCCTGGGCGGCTGCCGCGCCGAAGCGCAGGGGCAGGACCGGGTCTCGCTCGGGCCGGGCGGCCAGGGCCAGCACGGCCTCCCCGTCGGACTCCACGACGCCCTCGGCCAGCGGTGCCCGTTCGGCGGCGGGCGCGCCACGGGTGCCGAGGAGCCCGCGCAGCCGGGGCCGGGCGGTCCGGGCCCGCAGCACCCGGCCGACCTCGCGCCAGGTGACGTCGCCCGCGTAGGAGATCACCCGGGCGGCCTCGTACACCTCGCGGAGCAGGGCGTCGGCGTCGAGCAGCCCCAGCCGGGCGGCGACCTGGGGCTGCTCCTGGAGGGAGAGCCGGTCGGTGGCCCGGCCGGTGACCAGGTGCAGCGCGTCCCGGGCGTCGAGCAGCCGCCGCCGGGCGTCGGCCAGTCCCTCGCGCGGGGCGTCGGCCAGCCAGGACGCGGCGACGGCCCGCAGGGCGGTGGCGTCGCGCAGTCCGCCGCGGGCCTCCTTCAGGTCGGGTTCCAGCAGGAAGCGCAGCTCCCCGGCCCGCTCGGCGCGTTCCCGGCACAGGTCGTGCAGCTGCGGGAGCCGTTTGACGGCCTGGTTGCGCCAGTCGGCCAGGACCGAGGTGCGCAGCCCCGCGAGCAGCCCGGCGTCCCCGGCGACGAGCCGTGCGTCCAGCAGGCCGAGGTGGGCCTTGAGGTCCTCGGCGGCGGTCTTCCGGGCCTCGCCCGGGGTGCGCACCGAGTGGTCCAGGGCCAGGCCGAGGTCCCACACGGGGTACCAGAGGCGGTCGGCGAGCACACCGAGCGCCCGGGGTTCCGCCTTGCCGTCGTGGAGCAGCAGCAGGTCGAGATCGCTGCGCGGGGAGAGTTCCGCCCGGCCGTAGCCGCCGACGGCGACGAGGGCGGCGCCCCGTACGCCGGTCTCCCGCACGGCCTGCGCGAACAGCGCGGACAGCCAGTGGTCGGACAGCGCGGACAGCGCGGAACGCCGCGAGGGCCCGGACCGCGACTCCTCCTGGAGGAGTCGCAGCCGGGCCGCGGCGTACCCGCTGGGTCCCGAGCCGTCCGGGCGGTCGTCGCCGGTGCCGTCGGTGGTCTCTTCGACGCTCGTCACCCAGGAGCTCCCGTCACCTAGAGCGCGTCAGCGCCGCGCTCGCCGGTGCGGACCCGTACGACCGAGTCCACGGGGACGCTCCACACCTTGCCGTCGCCGATCTTGTCGGTGCGGGCCGCCCGTACGACGACGTCGATCACGTCCTCGGCGTCCACGTCGTCGACGAGCACCTCGATGCGGATCTTCGGTACGAGGTCCACCGTGTACTCGGCGCCCCGGTAGACCTCGGTGTGGCCGCGCTGGCGGCCGTAGCCGCTGGCCTCGGAGACGGTGAGCCCCTGGACCCCGAAGGCCTGGAGGGCTTCCTTGATCTCGTCCAGCTTGTAGGGCTTGACGATCGCGGTGATCAGCTTCATGCGTCGACCTTCTTGCTCGCTGCGGCAACGGGGGCGGGGGACGCGGCGGCGCGGGAGGAGATCCCGCCGCCGGCCCCGCTGAAGTCGTAGGCGGTCTCGGCGTGCTCGCTCTGGTCGATGCCCGAGACCTCCACGTCCTCGGATACCCGCATCCCGATGGTCTTGTCGAGGAGGAAGGCCAGGACGGCGGAGACGACGAGGGAGTAGGCGAGGACGGAGAAGACGCCGATGGCCTGCTTGCCGAGCTGGGCCAGGCCCCCGCCGTAGAAGAGCCCGGCAGCGTCGGACTGGACCCCGCCGGTCGCGAAGAGGCCGACCAGGAGGGAGCCGGCGATGCCGCCGACGAGGTGGACGCCGACGACGTCGAGGGAGTCGTCGTAGCCGAACCGGTACTTCAGGCCCACGGCCATGGCGCACAGCACACCGGCGATGGCTCCGATGGCGATGGCGCCGAGCGGGGAGCAGGAACCGCCGGAGGGGGTGATGGCGACGAGGCCGGCGACCGCGCCGGAGGCGGCGCCGAGGGTGGTGAAGGAGCCGTGGCGCAGCTTCTCGTAGCCGAGCCAGGCGAGCATCGCGGCGGCGGTGGCGACCTGGGTGTTGACGAACATGACCGCGCCGACGCCGTCGTCGTTGCCGAGCCAGGATCCGGCGTTGAAGCCGAACCAGCCGAACCACAGCAGGCCGGCGCCGAGCATCACGAGGGGGAGGCTGTGGGGGCGCATCGGGTCCCGCTTGAAGCCGACGCGCTTGCCGATGACCAGGATGACGCCGAGGGCCGCGGCACCGGCGTTGATGTGGACGGCGGTGCCGCCCGCGAAGTCGATGACGCCGAGCTCGAAGAGCCAGCCGCCGGCGCCCCAGACCCAGTGGGCGACGGGGAAGTAGACGACGGTGACCCACAGGGCGGAGAACAGCACCCAGGCGCTGAACTTCACGCGGTCGGCGAGGGCGCCGCTGATCAGGGCCGGGGTGATGACGGCGAACATCAGCTGGAAGACGGCGAAGACGTAGACCGGGATGGTGTAGCCGTCCCACAGCTCGGTGATGCCGATGCCGCTGAGGCCGACGTAGTCGGAGTTCCAGCCGATGAGGGAGCCGGAGTCGGTGCCGAAGGCGAGGCTGAAGCCGAAGAGGACCCACAGGATCGTGACGATCCCGAGGCTGATGAAGCTCATCATCAGCATGTTGAGGCTGCTCTTGACGCGGACCATGCCTCCGTAGAAGAAGGCGAGTCCCGGGGTCATCAGCATGACCAGGGCGGAGCAGATGAGCATGAACCCGGTGTTCGCGGCAGAGAGCGTCGGGGCGTCTGCCGCGAGGGTCGTGATGGCTGATGCCATCGGCGTCTCCTCGTCGTCGGTACGTTCGCGTGCGGGCGAGCGTGAAAACCTGAGCGGCGCAAGGCGTAGGCCGGGGGGCTGGCCTGGGGACTGGCCGGTTATTGGCCCTGAGATTCGCGCAGGCCGGTTTCCGGCGGCGCCGCTGGGTGTTTCGCCCCGATGACGAAGAGGTCGGGCGTGTTACGCGTCAATGAACAGAACTCGAAGGGTCCTGGATCGGTGGGGAGGGCTAGACCGCCTCGGCGGCCTCGGGAAGCCGGGACGCGAGCAGGTCGGTGAGCCGGACCACCTCGGCGACGTCGCCGTATTCACGGGCGGCGCTGTCCACGGTCTTGCGGAGCCGGGTGTTCACCCGTTCGGAGCGCACCTTTCGCGCCACGTCGAGGGCGCGGTCCACGAGGACGGTGGCCTGCTCGGGTTCCTTCTGGAGCAGGTGGACGGTGGCCATGCCGATGAGGTTCAGGGCGTACGAGCGCTGGTGTTCGTCGTCCTTGGAGAACAGCTCGACGGCCCGCGCCATGACCGGTTCGGCGAGCGAGGCGTAGGTGGGACTGCGTCCGGCCACGTAGGCCAGGTCCCGGAACGAGTGGGAGTTCTCGCCGTTGAGCTCGGCCTCGGAGAAGAAGCGGATCCAGTCGGGCTCGGGCTCGCCGTCGAAGCCGACATCGGAGAAGGTGTCCTCGGCCATCCGCACGGCCCGCTTGCAGCGGCTCGGCTGGCCCATGTTGGCGTAGGCGCGGGCCTCCATCGCATACAGCATCGCCTGGGTGCGCGGTCCGGCGCAGTCGCGGCTGCCGTACTGGGCGAGGTGGACGAGCTCCAGCGCGTCCTCGGGGCGGCCCAGGTGGATCATCTGGCGGCTCATGCTGGAGAGGATGTACGAGCCGAGCGGCTTGTCGCCGCCCTCCTTCGCGGCGTGCAGCGCGAGGACGAAGTACTTCTGGGCGGTCGGGTGCAGGCCGATGTCGTAGCTCATCCAGCCGGCGAGTTCGGAGAGTTCGGCGGCCACCTTGAAGAGCCGCTTCATGACCGGGGCCGGGTGGTTCTCCTGGAGCAGGTCGGTGACCTCGTGGAGCTGGCCGACCACGGCCTTGCGGCGCAGTCCGCCACCGCACTGGGCGTCCCACTGGCGGAACATCACGGTGGTGGCTTCGAGGAGGCCGAGTTCCGGTTCGGTCAGCCGGGGCGGCCGCTGCCCCGGCCCCCGGCCCGCGGTCCCGCCGTCGGCGCGCGCGCCCGGGTCGACGGCCGGGGAGGGGACCAGCCAGCGCTGCATGGGCTCGATGAGGGCGGGGCCCGCGGAGAGGGCGAGCGAGGTCCCGAGGAAGCCCCGGCGGGCCAGCATGAGGTCGCTGCGGGAGAACTCGCTGAGCAGTTCCACGGTCTGCGGACCCGCCCAGGGCAGGTCGACGCCGGAGACGGAGGGGGTCTGGTGGGCGGTGCGCAGGCCGAGCTGCTCGATGGCGACGACGGAGCCGAACCGTTCGGAGAACAGCTCGGAGAGGATGCGGGGCACGGGCTCGCGGGGCTGTTCGCCGTCGAGCCAGCGGCGCACCCGGGAGGTGTCGGTGCTGATGTGGTGGGCGCCCATCTGGCGGGCGCGGCGGTTCACCTGGCGGGCGAGCTCGCCCTTGGACCAGCCGCTGCGGACGAACCACGAGGTCAGCTGGACGTTCCTGTCCTCGGCGGCATCGCCACTCGTTCCGCTTGCGCCGCTGCCGCTCACTGGAACGCCCCCATCCGCATCGCTTCTTCAGCACAAACCCTGGCCGGGGCGGGCGACGCCGCCTGGGACCTTCACAGGTCCTCCACAGTTTGCCTCCGGCATACCCACGACTGGGCTCGCCTTCCGGGTTGGTGCACCGAAAGTAATCCTACGATCACCCCTGCCGCGAGGTCGATCGCGGAAACGCCACCATTCGCCACCCCTTCGAATGAACTCCCCACCGGCCAGGCGCGATTCACTTGACACCACGGCGAAACAGAACGGTTGGACGGGAGTGCGCAGGGGGCGCGCGCGGCGAGGAGTGCGCCGGGCGGCCCCGGTGGAAGGCGTACCGCACCCGCCCGGCCGACCGGTCCCGCCGACGTCGTAACCACCGGCGCGTCCGACCCGTTGGAGGGGGCATGGGCATGGGCTTCACGATCGGCGGCAGCCGCGGCACCAAGGAGTTCCGTTCCGGCGTCCGGCGCCGCGGCCGGACCTCGGAGTGCACGACCGTGGCGGAGTACACGGGACTGTGGGGCTGGGACGCCGTTCCCGGCGCCCGCGCCGCGGCTCCGGCCCGGGACTGCTCCTGCGGCCATACGGACTGCGCCGCTCCGGGGGCTCATCCGCTGGACTTCGCTCCCACCGTCCCCGGGGGCGCCACCCTGGACGAGGTCACCGAGATCTGGGGCGAGTACCCCGGCGCGGCGATCCTGCTGCCCGTGGGCCGCGCCTTCGACCTGATCGAGGTCTCGGCCGAGGCCGGGCGGCGGGCACTGGTCCGGATGGAACGCATGGGGCTTCCGCTGGGGCCCGTCACGGTGACCCCGGACGGCCGCGCGCAGTTCTTCGTCGCCCCGGGCGCCGCCGCCGAGCTGCCGCAGCTGCTGTACCGGATGGGCTGGGACGACGCCGATCTGGACCTGCGCGCCCTGGGCCACGGCGCCTTCCTGACCGCCCCGCCCAGCGACCACGCGGGCCTGGGCCCGGCCGGCTGGCTGCGCCGGCCCGCGCTGGACTGCGCGGGCGGTCCGCCGCAGGCCCGCCTGCTGCTGGGCACCCTGGCCTACACCTGCCACCGCTTCCGGCGCTGAGGCCCCCACGGACACCGGTGCCCCCGCATCCGGCGCGGATGCGGGGGCACTGGTACGCGTGACGGGGCCGGGCACGGAGCCGGTCCTCAGTCGCCGATCAGGGCGTCCACGAAGGCTTCCGGCTCGAAGGGGGCCAGGTCGTCCGGGCCCTCGCCGAGGCCGACGAGCTTGACCGGGACGCCGAGCTCGCGCTGGACGGCGACGACGATGCCGCCCTTGGCGGTGCCGTCCAGCTTGGTCAGGACGATGCCGGTGATGTCCACGACCTCGGCGAAGACGCGCGCCTGGGTCAGGCCGTTCTGGCCGGTGGTGGCGTCGAGGACCAGCAGGACCTCGTCCAGCGGGCCGTGCTTCTCGACGACGCGCTTGACCTTGCCGAGCTCGTCCATGAGACCGGTCTTGGTGTGCAGGCGGCCGGCTGTGTCGATGAGGACCACGTCCGCGCCCTCGGCGATGCCCTCCTTGACCGCGTCGTAGGCGATGGAGGCGGGGTCGCCGCCCTCGGGGCCGCGCACGGTGCGCGCCCCGACCCGCTCGCCCCAGGTCTGCAGCTGGTCGGCGGCGGCGGCACGGAAGGTGTCGGCGGCGCCGAGCACCACGCTGCGGCCGTCGGCGACGAGCACACGGGCCAGCTTGCCGGTGGTGGTGGTCTTGCCGGTGCCGTTGACACCGACGACCATGACGACGGCGGGGGTGTCCACGCCGCTCTCGGTCTTCACGGCGCGGTCGAAGTCGGTGCCGACCAGGGTCAGCAGCTCCTCCTTCAGCAGCGTGCGCAGATCGGCGGGGGTACGGGTGCCGAGCACCTTGACCCGCTCCCGGAGCCGGTCCACCAGCTCCTGGGTCGGCACGACGCCGACGTCGGCGATGAGGAGGGTCTCCTCGATCTCCTCCCAGGTGTCCTCGTCGAGGTGCTCGCGCGAGAGCAGCGTGAGCAGCCCCTTGCCGAGCGAGTTCTGGGAACGGGCGAGCCGTGCGCGCAGCCGGACCAGGCGGCCGGCGGTGGGCTCGGGCACCTCGATCTCGGGTGCGGCCGGGGCCTCGGGCTCCGCCGCCGGCTCCTCGACCGGAGCCTCGGCCTCCGCCGTCGGGAGCCCGACCTCCTCGATGGTGCGGCGCGGCTCTTCCGCCGTCTCTACGGCGTCCTCCCCCACCTGCGGTTCGGCAGGCGGGGCAGTGATGGTCGGCGTGCTCGGCGGCGCCGTGGGGGGCAGCTGCTTCTTCTTGCGGCTGCTGACCACGAGCCCGCTGATCACACCGACCGCGACCAGGGCGATGACTACAGCAAGGATCAGGATTTCCATAACCACCCCAGTATCGGCCACGGGTCGCCCCGGGCCCCGGACCTTGGACGTTCCCACCGGAACCGAAAGCCGCCATTTGTGGTTTTAACGTCACATCCATGATGATGGACGGCTTGTCCCATGCCCCACCCCCAGGGAGTACCGCGTGCCTGCCGAAGAGACCGCCGTCGACGGCGCAGTCGAGAGCCGGGGCCTGGAACCCGTACCCGACGGCGAACGCGGCGGCCGGGTCCGCGAGCTCTTCCCCACCTGGGTGGCCGCCAACATCAGCGTGCTGCTGCTCACCATGGGCGCGGGCCTGGTGATCTTCAACAAGCTCAACATCTGGCAGGTGCTGGTCGTCGCGGTCGCCGCGCCGGTCGTCTCGTACGGCATGGTCGGCCTGATATCCATCGCCGGGAAGCGCGGCGGGGCCCCCGGCATGGCGCTCTCGCGGGCCGTCTTCGGCCAGCGCGGCAACCTCTTCCCCGGCGCCCTGATCTGGGTGGCCCGGTGGGGCTGGGAGACCATCAACGCGGTCAGCGGCGCCTACGCCGTCCTGACCGTCCTCGACCTGCTCTTCGGCGTCAGGGCCAACACCCCGCTGATCGTGGTCACCCTGCTCTTCTTCGTGGGCTGCACCTTCGTGGTCTCGGGGCTCGGCATCAACGCGCTGCGCGTCTGCTCGAAGTGGTCGACGTACCTCTTCGGCGCGTTCAGCGTGCTGGTCCTGGGCTACCTGCTCTTCACCACCGACTGGGCCGCCGTCTTCGCCAAGCCGGCCGGCTCCACGACGATGATGATCGCGGGCATCGGCACCATCGCGGCAGGCGGCATCAGCTGGGTCCCCTCGGGCCCCGACTTCACCCGCTACCTGCCCCGCGACGCCTCCTCCAGGGGGCTGGTCGGCGCGACGATCGGCGGCGCGGGCGTGGTCGTGCTGCCGATGGTGCTGATGGGCGCGGTGATGGCCGTCGGCACCCCGGACCTGGCGGGCGCCCAGGACCCGGTCTCCTTCATCGGCGAGCTGCTGCCGACCTGGATCGCGGTCCCGTACCTGCTCATCGCCCTCGTCGGCATGCTGCTGATCAACTCGATGTCCATGTACTCCGCCGGCTTCACCGCGCAGACCCTGGGCATCAGGGTGCCGCGCGCCGCCGCGGTCAGCGTCAACGCCGTCATCAGCCTGGTCTTCGGCTTCCTGCTGATGGTGGTCGCGACCGGCTTCTTCGGCTCGTTCATCTCCTTCCTGACCCTGCTGGCCGTGGCCTTCAGCGCCTGGATCGGCGTCTTCGGCGTGGACATGCTGCGCCGCACCTCCTACGACGGCCCGGCCCTGCTGGACACCACGCCGAGCAGTGCCTACTGGTACAGGGGCGGCTTCGCCTGGCAGGCCATGACGGCCTGGGGCGCGGCCCTGGTGGCCGGGCTGCTGTTCACCAGGGTGGACTGGTTCAGCGGGCCGCTCGCCTCCACCTGGATCGGGGAGAACGGCCTCGGCTGGGTGACCGGCATCCTGACCTCCGGCCTGCTCTACGCGGTACTGCCCCGCACCCCGGCCCCGGCAGCCGCGCCGGCCGCCGCCGAGGAGTCCGCACCCGCCGGATCCCTGTCCAACTGACGCCACGTCAGCTACCGTCCCCCTTCGCCCGCCCACCCACCTCCGGCGAAGGGGGACTCTCCATGCCCATCACCGTGGTCCGGTTCAATCTCGTCGACCCGCACGGCACCCCCGAGACCCTCTCGGCCCGCTACCGGGCCGCCCTGGAGATGGCGAAGTACGCGGACGACCTCGGCATCGACACCGTCCAGACCGAGGAGCACCACGGCACCGCCAACAACTGGCTGCCCTCCCCCTTCGCCTTCGCGGGCGCCGTGTTCGGCGCCACCCGCCGGATCGCGGTCACCGTGTCGGCGATCATCGGCCCGCTCCACGACCCTCTCAAGGTCGCCGAGGACATCGCCGTACTGGACCTGCTCAGCGGCGGCCGGCTGGTGACGGTGGCCGGCATCGGGTACCGGCCCGAGGAGTACGAGCAGCACGGCGTGGAGTGGGGCCGGCGCGGCCGGCTCCAGGACGAGCTGCTGGAGACCCTGCTGAAGGCCTGGACCGGCGAGCCGTTCACCTTCCGCGGCCGGACCGTACGGGTGACCCCGCGCCCCTTCACCCGGCCGCACCCGCTGCTGCTGGTCGGGGGCAGCTCCGAGGCCGCGGCCCGGCGCGCGGCCCGGCTCGGGCTGCCGTTCTTCCCCAGCGCGCACCTGCCGGAGCTGGAGGAGTACTACCGGGCCCGGCTGGCGGAGTACGGCACGGAGGGGTTCTGCATGATGCCCGCGGCCGAGACCCCGCTGCTGCACGTCGCCGAGGACCCGGACCGGGTCTGGGCGGAGTACGGGCACCACTTCCTGCACGAGGCGGCCACGTACGCCTCCTGGCAGTCCAAGGACATCCGCAGCGCGGTCAGATCGGGCGCGCGGTCGGTCGAGGAGCTGCGCGCGGAGGGCGTGTACCGGGTCCTGACCCCGGACGAGGCGGTGGCGTACGGAAGGGGCGCGGGCGAGGCCGGGAACCTGGTGCTGCACCCGCTGTGCGGGGGGATGCCGCTGGACGAGGGCAGGCGCAGCCTGCGGCTGCTGTGTGAACGGGTACTGCCCCGGCTCAAGGACTGAGCCGGGGCAGCGCCCGCGGAGGAGAGGGGTGGTGGCGGGGGATGGTTACCCCATCTCCTCCAACGCCTTGCCCTTGGTCTCCGGCACCCACTTGAGGATGAACGGGATCGAGAGCAGGGCGAAGAACGTGTAGATCAGGTAGGCGCCGGACAGGTTCCAGTCCGAGAGGCTCGGGAACGACACCGTGATGACCCAGTTGGCGATCCACTGTGCGGACGCGGCCACGCCGAGGGCCGCGGCGCGGATGCGGCCCGGGAACATCTCGCCGAGCAGCACCCAGACCACCACGCCCCAGGACAGGGCGAAGAAGAGGACGAAGCAGTTGGCCGCGATGAGGGCGACCAGCCCCTGGGTGTGCGGCAGGGCGATCTCGCCGCCGCTGGTGTCCTTGTAGGAGAAGGCCCAGGCTGCGCACCCGAGGGAGATCGCCATGCCGGCGGAGCCGATGAGGGCCAGCGGCTTGCGGCCGATGCGGTCGACCAGCAGCATCGCGATCACCGTACCGATGATGTTCACGACGGAGGTCTCGAAGGAGTACAGGAACGAGGAGCTCGGGTCGATGCCGACCGACTGCCACAGCGACGAGCTGTAGTAGAAGATCACGTTGATGCCGACGAGCTGCTGGAAGACCGACAGGCCGATACCGATCCAGACGATCGGCAGGAAGCCGAAGCGGCCGCCGAGCAGGTCCGTGAACCTCGGCTTGTGCTCCGAGTGGATGGCGCTGTCGATCTCGCGGACCCGGGCGTCGGCGTCGATGTTGTCGCCCTCCACCTCGCGCAGCACCGTCTTGGCCTTCTCCATGCGGCCGACCGAGACGAGGAAGCGCGGGGACTCGGGGATCGCGAAGGACAGCAGGCCGTAAAGGACGGCCGGGACCACCATGACGCCGAGCATCCACTGCCAGGCTTCCAGGCCGCCGAGCTCACCGCGCTGGTCGCCGTCGGCGAGGTTGAGGATGCCCCAGTTGACCAGCTGCGAGACGGCGATGCCGATGACGATCGCGGCCTGCTGGAAGGAGGCGAGCCGGCCGCGGTAGGCGGGCGGCGAGACCTCGGCGATGTAGGCGGGGCCGATGACCGAGGCCATGCCGATGCCGAAGCCGCCGATGATGCGCCACATGGCGAGGTCCCAGAGGGCGAACGGCAGCGCGGAACCGATGGCGCTCGCGGTGAAGAGGACCGAGGCGATCTGCATGCAGCGGATCCGGCCGATCCGGTCGGCGATGCGGCCGGCCGTGGCCGCGCCGAAGGCGCAGCCGATCAGCGCCGCCGCGATCACCTGGGCGAGGACGGCGGACCCGACGTCGAAGCGGTCCCGGATCGCCTCGACCGCGCCGTTGATGACGGAGCTGTCGTATCCGAAGAGGAATCCGCCCATGGCCGCGGCCGCGGTGATGAAGATGACGTGCCCGAGGTGCTCGGGGTGCGGGCTCTGCCCACCGGGCGCGGGCGTCTTCGCTGTGCTGCTGGTCAAGGTGTGCTCCGTGGGGGTTTCGTCCGTTCTCCTAGTGGCGCACAGGTCAAGATCGGGCACCACCGGAAGACCGGGAGACAGCGGAGCGAGCCTATGCGTTCATTTCCTGAAGTCAATAGCTGATGTGAAGGTCGGGTTAAGCGGCCTGTCGGAACATTGACTTCACTTCTTGAAAACTGAAGGGGTTCAGCGCAGCCGCTGGCTGATCACCTTCGAGACGCCGTCGCCCTGCATCGAGACGCCGTAGAGCGCGTCCGCGACCTCCATCGTCCGCTTCTGGTGCGTGATGACGATCAGCTGCGAGCTCTCCTGGAGCTCCACCATGATCCGGATCAGCCGCTGGAGGTTCGTGTCGTCCAGGGCCGCCTCGACCTCGTCCATCACGTAGAACGGGCTGGGCCGGGCCTTGAAGATGGAGACCAGCAGTGCCACGGCCGTCAGCGAGCGCTCGCCGCCCGACAGCAGGGACAGCCGCTTGACCTTCTTGCCCGGCGGGCGGGCCTCGACGTCCACGCCGGTCGCCAGCATGTCGTCCGGGTCGGTGAGCACGAGCCGGCCCTCGCCGCCGGGGAACAGCCGCGAGAACACGCCCTCGAACTCGCGGGCGGTGTCGTGGTAGGCCTCGGTGAAGACCTGCTCCACCCGCCGGTCCACCTCCTTCACCACTTGAAGGAGATCGGCCCGCGTCTTGCGCAGGTCGTCGAGCTGCTCGCTGAGGAACTGGTGCCGCTCCTCCAGCGCCGCGAACTCCTCCAGCGCGAGCGGGTTGACCTTGCCGAGCTGCTGGTAGGCGCGCTCCGCCGACTTCAGGCGCTTCTCCTGCTGCGCACGGACGAACGGGCCAGGCCGGTTGCGGGGGTCCTGCGGATCCTCCGGAAGGACCTCGCCCTCGGCCGGCGGGGACGGCGGGACCGGCTGGTCCGGCCCGTACTCCGCGACCAGGGCCGCCGGCTCCACGCCCAGCTCCTCC
Source organism: Streptomyces sp. NPDC031479 (assembly GCF_055581065.1). Lineage (NCBI taxonomy): Bacteria > Bacillati > Actinomycetota > Actinomycetes > Kitasatosporales > Streptomycetaceae > Streptomyces > Streptomyces sp. NPDC031479. The sequence goes on along the minus strand of NZ_JBVIKC010000030.1, from coordinate 60,621 downwards.
AGCGCCCTGGTCTCCAGCTGCTCGATCCGCAGCCGCTTCTCGGCGCCCAGCACCTCTCCCCGGTGCACGGAGTCGGTGAGCTTGTCGAGCTCGGCCTTCAGGTCACGGCCCCGGCCCCGGGCCTCGCCGAGCTCCCGTTCGCACAGCCCCTTGGCCCCTTCGGCCGCCGTACGCTCCCGGTCCGCGCGGCCGATCGACACCGCCAGGTGCGCCAGGAGCTGCCGCGCGCCCTCGGCGACGGCCCGGCCCACCTCGGCCTCGTGGCGCAGCCGCTGCCGGCGCCGCTCCGCGCGGGTCCGGGCCTCGCGTTCCGCACGGGCCGCGCGGTCCAGCCCGTCCGCGCGCCCGGCCAGCGCCTTGACCCGCTCCTCGTGGGTACGCAGTTGCAGGCGGGCCTCCATCTCGGTCTGCCGCGCGTTCGCCCCGTCGGCCGCGAGCCGGTCCCGCGCCGAGGTGTCGGGTTCCCGCTCCACGGGCATCTCCTCCACCGCAGCGAGCCGCTCCGCGCACTCCGCCACGTCCACCCGGGCCCGTTCCAGCGCCTCCTCGGCCTTGGCCGCGGCCAGGGCGCTGCGTTCGGCTTCGCCGAGGGCCCCCTTCGCCTGCCCGGCCAGCCTCCCGAGCTGCTGCGCGACCCCGGCGCGGGCCTGCTCCCCGGCGCGGCGCCGCTCGGCGAGCTCCTCGGCGAGGGCGGCTGCCGCGTCGCGGCGGGCCCGGGCGTCCGCCTCGGCCCCGGTCAGCTCCCGGCACTCCCCGTCCAGCCGCTCCAGCTCCGCCGCCGCCTCGTCGACTGCGGCCTGCACCTCGATCAGGCTGGGTGCGCCCGCGGAGCCGCCGTGTGCGAGGTGCGCCCCGAGGACGTCCCCGTCGGCGGTCACCGCGACCAGGCCGGGGTGCCCGGCCACCACCGCTTCGGCCTCCTCCAGGCTGCCGACCACGACGTGGTCCCGCAGCACCCAGGCCACGGCCCGGCGCACCTCCGCGTCCCCGCCCACCAGTGCGGCGGCCTCCCGCCACGCGGGCCCGCCCGCGGTCAGGACCGGAGCGTGCGGTTCCGTCGCCCCGGCCTCGGTCCCGTGGCCGGGGGCCGGGGAGGGGGCCGGGTGGGGGACCTCGTCCGGACCCCGGTCCTGTACGGGCAGGGCGGTACCGCCGCCCGGCGCGGGAGCCCGGCCGGGGAGCGCAGCGTCCGGAGCCCGGTCCGGGGCCGCTGCGTCCTGGGCCTGGCCCGGGACCGCCCCGCCCGGAGCCTGACCCGGGGCGGCTGCGTCCGGGGCCTGGCCCGGGAGGGGAATCGCTCCGCCGCGGGCCTGGCCCGGACCCGGGATGACGGCCGGGGCCACCAGGAACGTGGCGCGGCCCGCGTCACCGGCCCGCAGGTGGCGGATGGCCAGGGCCGCCGCCGCCGGGGAGGCCACGGCCACCGCGTCGGCCGCGGCCCCGAGCGCCGCCGCCACCGCCACCTCGTACCCGGGGGCGACCGTCACCCGCTCGGCGGCCGGCCCCAGCAGTCCGGCCAGCCGTTCGCGAGCAGCGAGCAGCGCCCCCGTCCCGTCCTTGCGCCGCAGCCCCAGCGCGAGCGCCTCCCGCCGCGCCGACACGGCGGCCCGGGACCGTTCCGCCGAGGTCAGCGCCTCCCGGGCGGCGGCCAGCGCGGCCTCCGCCCCGGTCGACGCGGCCCGCGCCGCGTCGTACTCGGCCTCCACCTCAGGGTCTTCGAGCCCGCCGACCTCCTCGGCCAGCGCCTCGTACTCCTGACGGGCGGCCTCCGCCCGGACCCGCGCCTCGTCCCGGGCGGCCACGAGCCGGTCGATCTCGGCCTCGGCGGCTCCGGCCCGGGAGCGGGCCGCGCCCAGGCGCCCGTTCAGCCGGGCCAGTTCCTCACGCCGGTCGGCGACGGCCCGAGCCGCGTCCCGCAGCCGCCGTTCCTCCTCGGCGAGGGCACGCTCCAGCCCGGCCCGGTGCTCGGCGGTGTCCTCCAGCGCGCGCTCGGCGGCCTCCAGCGCGGCGGTCAGCTCCGCCTCCTGCTCCCGGATCCGGGTGGCCTCCCGTTCCAGTTCCTCGGGGTCGCGGCCGCGCCGCTCGTCCTCCACCGGCGCCGACGCGCTCTTGATCCGCGCCAGCGCCAGGGACTCGGTCCCCCGCACCCGCTCGGCCAGCTGCGAGAGCTCGTGCCAGGTCTGCTGCGCCCGCCGGAGCCGGGGCGCGAGGCGGCGTACCGATTCCTCCAGCGCCGCCTCCTGCCTCAGCGCCCCGGCCAGGTCCCGTTCGGCGGACTCCTTGCGCTCCTTGAGCGCGGCCTCGTCGGCGATCTCCGCGTCGAGGGCGCCGCGCAGGGCCACCAGGTCGTCGGCGAGCAGCCGCAGCCGCGCGTCGCGCAGGTCGGCCTGGATCACGGCGGCCCGCCGGGCCACCGCGGCCTGCCGGCCCAGGGGCTTGAGCTGGCGCCGCAGTTCGTCCGTCAGGTCCTGCACCCGCGCGAGGTTGGCCTGCATCGCGTCGAGTTTGCGCAGGGCCTTCTCCTTGCGCTTGCGATGCTTGAGTACCCCCGCGGCCTCCTCGATGAAGGCGCGCCGGCCCATCGGGTCGGCGTGCAGGACGGAGTCGAGCCGGCCCTGCCCGACGATGACGTGCATCTCGCGGCCGATGCCGGAGTCGGAGAGCAGCTCCTGGATGTCGAGGAGCCGACAGGTGTCCCCGTTGATCTGGTACTCGCTGCTGCCGCCGCGGAACATGATCCGCGTGATGGTGACCTCGGCGTACTCGATCGGCAGCGCGCCGTCGGAGTTGTCGATGGTGAGGGAGACCTCGGCCCGCCCCAGCGGGGGGCGGCCCGTGGTCCCGGCGAAGATGACGTCCTCCATCTTCCCGCCGCGCAGGGATTTGGCCCCCTGCTCCCCCATGACCCAGGACAGCGCGTCCACCACGTTGGACTTGCCCGATCCGTTCGGTCCCACCACGCAGGTGATGCCCGGCTCGAAGCGCAGGGTGGTCGCGGAGGCAAAGGATTTGAAGCCACGCAGGGTCAGGGACTTGAGGTGCACGCCGCCGGACTCTACCTTTCACGTTCGGTTTCGCCCATGAAGGTGCAGGGCACATCAGACGTTAAAGGAGTGGGCCCCCCACCTGGCCCAATGCGGGCTCGCGGCGGGAAGGCGGCGGGGAAGGACGCGGAGCGGGACGGCCGCCGGTGAAAGAAAGAAGGGACGCCGGAGCGTCCCTTGCAGATCATGCGGGGCTGGAGTGGAACGACGAGTAGCGCGGATCAGGTGAGCGCAGGCTCCGCCTGGGGTACGTCGAGGTCAATGCTGTCCAGCAGCGAGTCTCCGTGCTGAGCGGCGGCAGCGTTCAGTGCGTCGTTCTCGGACTGGATCCGTCCGAGCTCGGACTCGAGGTCCTGGACGCGCTGCTGAAGCCGTCGCATCTCGGCGAGGAGTCGCGGGTCGGAACCGCCGACGTAACCGAGAAGCGCCTTTGCCATGATGGATGGTCCTCCACACTGAGTGACCGACCGAAGCGGTGTGGGTCGTGAGGGAATCGCACCCGCGGATGTCCGGCAGCGACTGTCAGTCACTGCGCTTACTACTGCCAGCACTGCCAAACAGCTCAGGTGCGCGGGGCTTCCAGCGTCTCACCAAAAAGTTTGACGGTCAACACGATCACGCCCTGTATCGGCGGGCGGCCCGGCCGGCTCGGGCGGCGGGGAGGTCGGCCTCGGTTCCGAGCCTTCCACGAATCGATCTCCCCGGCAACGCCTCGACGGTGAATGCGCAGTTCCGACCGTGTGCGGTCCATCCGGCGATGCGATCAGTCCATGATCGGTCGATCGGTCACCGGATCTCGAAGCCGTCGTAGCCACCGCGCGGTGTGCCCCAGATCTCTGTCACCCCGTCCACCCGCCCGGGCGTGTCGGCGGAGCGGAGCCAGTCCAGCAGCCGGTGGCAATTCTCACGTTGACCTTCCGCCACCACCTGCACTCGGCCGTCGTCGAGATTGAGCGCGAAGCCGACCAACCCTCCGATCTCCAGAGCATTGGCCCTGGTGAACCAGCGGAAGCCCACCCTCTGTACTCGGCCGCGTACCCAGGCGGTCAGCCGGACGTCTTCATTCATGCATGAACGCTAACGGGGCAAACGATTCCGGAGCACATCGCCCCCCTGGACTCATCGGCTACAGTCCCCCACCAATGCTTCACCCGTTCGGGTGCGCAGGGTCGATCTTGTGAGGGAAGGCAAGCCGCCGATGGGACGCCACCGACTCCACGCCACGCCGCGCCGCGGCGTCCGGCGCCGCACCGCCGTGCTGGGCGGGGTGCTCGGCGTGTCCGTGGCGGTGGCCCTCGGCACGGCGGCCGTCACGACCGGCTTCGTGCCGGTCGGCGGCTCCTTCCCCTACGTGGGCACGGACTCCGGGAGCCGGACGCAGGCCGGGGCGGAGCCGTCGGCGAGCCCCGAGCGGCAGGCGCCGGAACAGCAGGGCGGCCTGGCCAACCTGTCCGGTCGCGCCTCCTCCGCCCCCGAGACGGGCGCCCCTTCGGCCTCCCCCTCCCCTTCGACCTCCCCCTCCCCTTCGGTCTCGGCTTCCCCGTCGGCCTCACCCTCGACGGCCCCCTCCCCCGCGGCCCCGACCGAGGAGCCGGAGAAGAGCGCCGCCCCGCAGACCACGAAGCCCGCGCCCCCGAAGACGGCCGCGCCGAAGCCCCCTGCTCCCAAGCCCTCCGTGACGACGCCCGACGACGGGCACTCCGCGGAGGAGGCCGCCGTCCTCACTCTGGTGAACCAGGAGCGGGCCCAGGCCGGGTGCGTCCCGGTCCGCGCGAACCCGCCGCTGGCCTCGCTGGCCGCGGCCTTCAGCAAGGACATGGCCGTACGGGGCTTCTTCGACCACACCGACCCGGACGGGAACACCCCCTGGAACCGGGCCGACAAGGCCGGGATCTCCGGCCTCGGCGGCGAGAACATCGCGCGCGGCCAGGGTGACGCCAAGTCCGTGATGGCGGCCTGGATGAACAGCCCGGGCCACAAGGCGAACATCCTCAATTGCGAATACCGGACCCTGGGCGTGGGCGTCTACTTCGGCGCCGGCGGCCCCTGGTGGACCCAGGACTTCGGCTTCTAAGATTTCCGCAGGTCAGCGACCTATGAGCTTTCGTGGGCCGTCTCGGGGCCGTCATCGGCAACCGGGGCGGCCCACGCTGCGTCTACGGCGGCCCGCGTACGGGTCTCGCTGGACGGCATGAGGTGCGTATAGGTGCGCAGCGTGAAGCCCGGGTCATGGTGGCCGAGGTACTCACTCAGGGCCTTGATGCTCTCCCCCGCGTCCAGGAGCACGGACGCGTAGAAGTGCCGGAGCGCGTGCATGCCGTTGTCCCGCCCGTTTGCGACATCGGCGGCACGGAGGGCAGGACGCCACTGCCGGTCGTTGAACCGATTTCGGTTCAGGGAGAGGCCCTCAGGGCTCCGGAAGATCAAAGACGCAGTGACCGGCGGGCCGTCCAAGGTCTTCCAGGGCAACGTCACCTCCGCCGCCGGGAAGCTGGTGAGGTGGCCGGCCAAGGCGAACGCAATGGACTCGGGGAGGGGAACGTCCCGCTCCTTGCCACCCTTGGGTGGGGCAAATACAGGTCGGTTGCGCAGGAGCTTCACCTGCCGGACCACATGCACGACGCCGCCGAGGAAGTCGACGTCCTCGACAGCCAGGCCAAATACCTCTCCTTGGCGAAGGCCGCAACCGGCGGCGGGGTCGACGAGCGCTTGGTATCTCTCGGGCAGAGCGGCACGGACGGCCATGACGCGATCAATGGACCACGGCTTGACCTTGCGCGGATCGAGGCGAGGAGCCTTCACGGACCGCGCGCTACAGGGGTTGGCCCGGATGACGCGGTCCTCCACAGCAGCCGTGAACACCGTGGAGACGTGAGCAAAGATCCCACGCCGGTAGGCGGCTGACAGTCCCGCGTCCTCAAGGGTCCGCATCCAGAGCCGTAGGTGCGTCGGGTTGAATGACCCGATGGGGCGCTTGCCGATGTGCGGGAGCGCGTGGAGACGCAGCCGCATCTCTACAGACTCGCGAGTGGATGGGTCGGTCATCTGCGTCTTCACCCACTTGGCGGCGTACTGCTCGAAGGTGACCTTGCCTGCCTCAGGAGCGATGTAGTCGCCACGCGACATGTCCGCTTCGATGTTCGACAACCACGTCTCGGCCCTGCGCTTCTGCTTGTCCGGGAAGCTCTTGGACTTCTCGCTGCCATCGGGGCCGACGTACCGCGCGCGGTAGCGCATACCCACGCCGTGGCGGCCGGTCGCGACCCTGACCGTCCTACCATCCGGACCGGGCTCGGTCTTGTACCAGCGGTCTTGGATGTGTCCAGCCATTACGCGGCTTCCTTGTCCATGAGCGAGGCGACCCAGACGCGGACGTCCTCAGGGTCGAAGCGGAGATGCCGGCCAACGCGGAAGCCGCGGGGCCCGGTGTCTTTGCGGCGCCATTGGTAGACCGTCTCCAGCGGGATGCCGAGAAGGTCCGCCAGGTCGACGGGGGTCAAATAGCGCTCAGGCAGTGCGCGGGCCACGGTCACCACTCCCCTTTGGCGCGTCAGCTTCGAGTTCTGCGAGTGCTTCGCGTGCGGTGTCACGGTTGGTCTTGATGTCACGGGCGATGGATTGGGCGAGCCAGGACTCACCCGGGGTGTGACCGTGACCGGCGTACGCCCAATGGGCGATTACCAGCGTGGAACCCTCCGAGTCGTCGGAGTCGGGCAGTCCTCGCTCGCGGCGTTCCTGGGCAGCGCGGTAGTCGGCTCGGGTCTGGCGGAGGGCGCCAAGGGTGGTGGAGTATGCGCGGGACTTCGTGGAGAAGTGGCCCCGGAAGCCGAGCATGTGCGACCAGTGCGCGAGCAGCCGGTCCGGGTAGGCGTCATCGAGTTCCCAGCAGGCTTCGATCAAGCGGCGCGTGTGGGCGGGCAGCCGGAGCTTGTCCAGTTCGGCAAGTTCGCCGATGCGCCGGTCTGTAGTGCCGGTAGTCTCGGCAGCCTTTGTCGCGTACTTCGCCACGTAGGCGGCGACGGCCTGTTCGGTCAACTCCTGATGGCCGAGTCCGCCGATGGGCTGGACGTCTACCTGCGTACCCCAGTACAGAGTCCGGGCAGGATGACCCTCGGAAGCCGGAACCCGGATGGCGACTCGGCCGGCGGCGGCCCGGATTGCGTCGTCCAGCAGGCCGACCGATGCCCAAGCAGGTGGAAGACCGTTGGGTCCGTCCGGCCCGTCGAGGCGGACCACGGCGTGAAAATGAATCGCTCCGCGCTTCTGGAACTCGGCGACCTTCCCGAAAGAGACTCGGCAGGACTCTTTCAGATCCGTCTGCGTGATCCCGGTACGGGCGGCGATCTCCCGGCGCAGGTAGATCGTGAAGCGCTGCCAGAGCTGCCCGGCGTAGTTGTTCCAGAGCACCGCGCCCGCGTAGTCGTACCTGCCGGGGGTCAGGGCCGTGCCCAGCAGTGGGTCAGTCTCGGCATGCGCGGTGCCGCAGCGGCAGCAGCCGGAAGACGGGCGGTTGTGGACGGGGCCGAAAGAAGGGGCAGTGAGGGTAGCGAAGACTCGGGGGTGCTCCCGGACCGTCACAGGCACCTGTTTGGTCTCGTCGCCGGTGATTCCGGCCCGGATGAGGTGGTACGTGTCTCCGGCGTAGGTCCAGGCGCAGGAGGGACAGCGGGAGGCCCGCCGGTTGCCGCACGCGATCCGTATCCGGCCGCCGGGTTCGCCAGCGGTCGAGTACGAGTAGAGGACATCCCCGGTGTGGCAGTCGCGGGTGACGGTGGAGCCTGAAAGGTGGATCGGGTCCGAGCAGCCGCCGGTACGGCGAACCTGTTCCTGCCAACGGTCGAAGCCCGGCGAGGCCGCGACCCGCAAGAGATCGGCGAGGGTGAGCGGGTCGGTGCCCACGGCCGCCGCCATCTCAGTGACAGCGGCCGGGGGCACAGGAAAGTGCGTCACCAGCGGCGCCCCTTCTTCGGGGTGCTGGCTGAAGCCGACGAGGAGCCGGAGGTGTTATCCGTAGGCCGCCCAGGCGATCCCTTGCGGCCCATCCTGGGCGCGTCCACGCCCTTGCCCGCGCAGTAGCGCTGGTGGCTGCTGGCGACCTTGCGCGCCTCATCGGCGTCGGAGTCGAGCGGGTCACGTGACTGGCCGAAGCCGCGTCCCCATCCCATTACGCCGCCACCTCCACCGATACCGGGCGGAGTGAAGCGGCCGACTGAGCCTGACGCCACAGCGCCTCGCGGCTCACGGACGCGCGGAACGTCACGAGCGAGGCGAGCGTCTCGGCACGGTCACGGCGAGCCTTGTTGCCGAACCCCTCAGCGCTCCCCTCCTCCGAGGTGATGCCATCCAGCCAGTCCAGCCGGTGATCACGCTGCACAGCAGCCAGGTAGGCCAGGTCCACAAGACCCAGGCGAGCAGCACCCTGGGCGATCCAGGCGCACACCTTGTCGTCGTCGCCTCGCCGGTATCGGTACAAGGTCGGCATGTCCGAGGCATACAGAGCCACGGCGCGTTCCCCGTTGGAGAGATCGAGGCTGGATAAGCGGGCCTGCTGCACACTCGTGAGTGATGCGGGCATGATGAAAGCTCCCTTCGAGGGACGGGAGCGGCGGGCTGCTTGGTGGTAGGGCGCCGCTCCCGGCTTTTTAGCCCCATCGAGGGGACTAATTCGTCCTCTCATGGTGAGGACAGATGCGTCCGCTTGTCAAGGACTAAGTAGTCCCCCGATGATGGAGGCATGGAGCTACATGAAGTGATTCGCAGAAGGCGTGCCGAGCTAGGCATGTCTCAGGCCGAACTAGCCACAGCAGCAGGCGTCGCCCAGCGGCAGGTCAGGCGGTACGAAGCTGGCGAACAACAGCCGGTGCTCTCAGTTGCCGTTGCCATCGCACGCGCGTTGGGCATCACCGTCAACGAACTGGCCGGCCAGCCAAGCCACCGCGTCGATTTGTCCGGTACATGGTGGATGTCGTGGCAGACCACCAGGGACAACGAACGCGTGGTTACCGCCCAGGAGGTCAACTTCGCCCAGCAGGAAGAGTTGATCCATCTCGACACGGTCAGCCGAGGACTCAGCGTCGAGGCGGGCGGCTACCACTGGCGCGGAGAGCTGCGCCTCTGGGACCAAGAAGTCCTCATGGGCTGGTACGTAGCTAACGACGGCCCAGTGCGCTCTAAAGGGACCTTGTACTTCGTCCTGCACCCCCACGGGATCAACATGTCCGGCCGCTGGGTGGGACTCGGTTATGACGGCAATGTGATGACTGGGTGGGGGACGGCGGCCCGGAGCAAGGATGAAGCACTGGAGTTGAACGCCAAGCTTCAGCGGGATCAGGGGATCTCGCCGTGAAGGACATCTGTGCCGTACTGATCACCGCTCCGGATGCGGAATGGCTCGGATCATTCGTGCGCGGCCTGGTCGGCGATCGGCTATGCGCTGCTGGCCACATCTCCCCGGTGAGATCCATCTACCGATGGGAGGGAGAAGTCCACGACACCGGCGAAGCCCTTGCGACCCTGCGTACGGTACGGAGCCGTGTTCCCGAGATCATCGCCCGCGCGAAGCATGAGCACCCCTACCTGGTGCCCAGCATCATCACGCTGCCGATCGATGACGCCACACCCGACTATCGCGCATGGATCGTCGAGCAATCGAGCCCGGAATAGCCGAGCCTGTTACAGGTTTCTCTACCTCATCAAGCACCCGGCTGCGCTCCGCTCCGCCGGGCGGGCTTCCCGGCGCCGCTCTGCGCGACGCTCCTGCCTTCGGCCCGCTCCGCGCACGCTCCGCCGACGCCCGCCCCTGCAAGGCGGGATAGGCCCAAGGGCATGAGTCGATTCCCTACGGGCCGCTGGTTCCATCTCTTACCGAACATGCCTCCGGCGGGGGCGCTCCGACTCCGGGATGGCGGGGGCGCCGCTCGCGGGTGCCGGCCGAATGGGGCTGATGCGGGGAACTCCCATCCCGTCTGCCGTCGACCCAGGACAAGCCGAGCAGACACGGTGCTGGGCGTCCAGGTCGTTCGTACAGTGGCGCGCTCCACCTGGACGCCCAGCACCGCGTCCGCTCCACATGCGTGTGGGTCGACGGCAGACGGGATGGGAGTTGAGGGTGGGTAGTCGGCGGGGCCGTCGCTGGGCCGTCCGAGGGCAGCCGAAGGCGACCAACGTTGACAACCATCGACGACTAAGTCGCAGGTCACAGCGTTGGCCGCAGAAAGGGCCCCAGGTCAGCGAGGCCCCATGTCACTTCTTCGGCTTCTGACGGTCCCGCCCGCCCGGATTCCGGGCGGGCCCTCGGGCAGCCCGCCCTCCCCGGTACCGGTCAGGCGCCGGACGCCGCCAGCGCCGCCCGGCCGGCCAGGACCACGCGGGCGTGCTCGGCGACCCGGCGGCCGAGGTGCTCGGCGGTCGCGATGTCGGCCTTGTGCACGCCCTCCGGGCCCTCGTCGGAGTTGGTCTGGGCCGCCGCCCCGGAGGAGAAGCCGAGGCGGTTGAGGTCGAACTCGGTACCGGCGGTGGAGTTCCAGCCCGGCTTCAGGCCCAGGTTGACCCAGCTCATGCCGTGCTGGGAGGCCAGCATCTGGAAGTACTGCAGGGTGTTCAGCTTGTCTCCGGCCTTGGAGGCGGAGTTGGTGAAGCCCGCGGCGATCTTGTCCTGCCACACGTCGCCGAACCAGCGCTTCGAGGTGGCCTCGGCGAAGACGTGGAAGGCGCCGGAGGCGGTGCCCATGTAGGTCGGGGAGCCGAAGACGATCGCGTCCGAGCCGTCGAGCAGTTCCCACTCGGCGTCGGTGATCGCGTCGACCTTGATCAGGTGGACCGTGGCGCCCGTGGCGGCGGCGCCCTCCCGCACGGCCTCGGCGACGACGGCGGTGTGCCCGTAGCCGGAGTGGTAGGCGATCGAGACGACGGGGGCGGACGCGGTGGTGGACATGGTGGTTCTCCTCAAGAGCGGGTGCGGGTGCACCGCCGTGCGCCGGGCACGGAGCGGTGCGACGAGAGAAAGAGAACCACTAACTTTTCGAAAGCGCAAGCGGACAGTTAGCGCTGCCCAGGAGTACGCTGTCCCTATGGAGACCCCTGTCTGTACCGACGCCACCACGGCCGACCTGCCGTTCGACGTCTTCGCGCGCGCGTGCCCGTCCCGGGAGACCCTGGAACACGTCACCGGCCGCTGGGGCAGCCTCACCGTCGGCGCCCTGCACGACGGCCCCTGCCGCTTCAACGAGCTGCGCCGCCGGGTCGAGGGCGTGAGCGAGAAGATGCTCTCCCAGACCCTGCACGCCCTGGAGCGGGACGGCATCGTCCACCGCGAGGCCCAGCCCACCAACCCGCCCCGGGTCGACTACGAGCTCACCCCGCTCGGCCGCGAGGTCGCCGACCGCCTGCTCTCCTTGATCCACTTCCTGGAGGGCAGCATGGACGAGGTCCTCACCTCCCGGCAGTCCTACGACACCGCGCGCGGCGGCCGCTGACAGCGCGGGCAGAAGTAGCTCGACCGGTTCATCCACGCCCGCCGCCGGATCGGCGTGCCGCAGCGCCGGCACGGCTCGCCCTCGCGGCCGTACGCGTCGAGGGACCGGTCGAAGTAGCCGGATTCGCCGTTCACGTTGACGTACAGGCTGTCGAAGCTGGTCCCGCCGACGTCCAGCGCGGCGTTCATGACCTCCCGCGCCCTGGCCAGGAGTTCCGCGCTCCGGGGGCGGGTGAGGGTGGCGGTGGGGCGCTCGTAGTGCAGCTTCGCGCGCCACAGGGCCTCGTCAGCGTAGATGTTGCCGACCCCGCTGATCAGGGACTGGTCCAGCAGCGCCCGCTTGAGCGTGGTGCGCTTGGCGCGCAGCGCCAGGTGGTAGGCCCCCTCGTCGAAGAGCGGGTCGAGCGGGTCGCGGGCGATGTGCGCGATGACGTCGGGCAGCCCCTCGGCGCTGCCGGGGACGGTCTCGTGCAGCGAGAGCCCGCCGAAGGTCCGCTGGTCCACGAAGCGCAGCTCGGTCCCGGCGTCGTCGTCGAAGCGGATCCGGATCCGCAGGTGCTTCTCGTCGGGGGCGCCGGCCGGCTGCACCAGCAGCTGCCCGCTCATCCCGAGGTGCCCGAGGACGGACAGGTCCCGCTCCTCCAGCGGCAGCCAGAGGTACTTGCCGCGCCGCCTCGGCACACCGATGGTCTGCCCGGCCAGGCGCGCCGCGAAGTCGGCCCCGCCCGCCGGGTGGCGGCGTACGGCCCTGGGGTGGAGCACCTCCACGGACTCGACGGTCCGCCCGGCCACCCACCGTTCCAGACCGCGCCGCACCACTTCGACCTCGGGCAGCTCGGGCACGGTTCTCCTCCGGGTTCGACGCGGATCCGCTCGCTGCGGCCGAGCCTACCGGCCCCTCCCACGGCCTCCGGAAACGGGTCCGCCCCGCCCCCCGCCGGAGCGGGGGGCGGGGCGGGAACGTCCCGAAGGAAGGGTCAGACGCCGGGTGCCGGGTCGACGGGCGTCGGCGCCCCGCCGTTCCCGGCCTCGGTCCCGGCCGGAGCCGGGTCCTGCGCCGGAGCGGGGGGGGGGGGGGGCGCGGTCCCCCGCCCCCCCCCCCCTTTGGCAGAAAGGCCCCGCCCCCCCGACCCCCCCCACCCCTGCTTCCCTTCCCTCTTTCTTGTGCCTGTTGCTGTGTCGTA
>NZ_JBVIKC010000030.1:0-47910 GCF_055581065.1 Streptomyces sp. NPDC031479 | reverse complement strand
AGCGGCAGCGGCCACGGCCGCTGCCGCGATCCGCTCGTCCGCGGCGGCACGGATCCCGCGCCACGCGGACTCCGCCGCCTGCTGTTCCGCTTCCTTCTTGCTGCGGCCGGTGCCGGTGCCGTACGAGACACCACCGACGCGGGCGGCAGCGGTGAAGGTTTTCTCGTGGTCCGGTCCCGTCTCGGTGACCAGGTACTCGGGCACACCGAGCCCTTCGGCCGCCGTGAGCTCCTGGAGACTGGTCTTCCAGTCCAGGCCGGCCCCGAGGTTGGAGGACTTCTCGATGAGCGGGTCGAAGAGCCGGTGGACCAGCTCCGAGGCCGCGTCGAGGCCCTGGTCGAGGTAGACCGCGCCGATCACCGCTTCAAGGGTGTCGGCGAGGATGGAGGCCTTGTCCCGGCCACCCGTGCCCTCTTCGCCCCGGCCGAGCCGGATGAAGGAGCCGAGATCGAGGCCGCGCCCGACCTCCGCCAGTGCGCGAGAGTTGACCACCGCGGCCCGCAGTTTGGCCAGCTGGCCTTCCGGCAGATCGGGGTGGGTGGTGTACAGCGTGTCCGTGACCACCAGGCCCAGCACGGAGTCCCCGAGGAACTCCAGGCGTTCGTTGGTGGGCAGACCGCCGTTCTCGTACGCGTACGAACGGTGGGTCAGCGCACGCACCAGAAGGGCGGACTCGAGTCGATACCCGAGCCGCCCTTCCAGAAGCGTGTGGGACGAGGCCGCGTTGTTACTGTCTGCCTGCTTCTCAGCGTTGGACAGCTCAGACATTGCGCCTCTCACCAGCCGCTCAGACCTCGAGGACCTGGCGCTTGTTGTAGGTGCCGCAGCTCGGGCACGCAATGTGCTGGAGCTTCGGCTCCTGGCAACGCTCGCACGAAACCAGGGTGGGGACCGCAGCCTTCCACTGCGACCGGCGGTGGCGCGTGTTGCTGCGCGACATCTTCCGCTTCGGAACAGCCACGGCTACTTCTCCTGCTTCTCGGCGGCGCCCTGAACTCCGTCAGAGGCAGTGCCGCTCATGTTGTCCTTCTCATCGCCCTGATCGGTGACGAGTCCCTGCAATGCCGCCCAACGGATGTCGACGGCGTCATGGTGGTGGTCCGGGTCGTCGTTCAGGCTGGTCCCGCAATCGGGGCACAGTCCGAGACAGTCCTCCCGGCACACCGGCTGCATCGGCAGTGCGAGCACCACCGCGTCCCGCAGCACGGGTTCGAGGTCGAACAAACCGTCCTCGAGGAAAAGCGCGTCCTCGTCGTCCTCGGCGTCGTCGGCCGGCTCCGCCTTGGAGCGGGTCCGGTCGTCGGCGTCAGGGTACGAGAACATCTCCTGGAAGTCCGCCTTGAGCTCACGCTCGACGGCCTCCAGACACCTTACGCACTCCCCTACGGCCGATGCACGGGCGGTGCCTGTGACAAGCACCCCTTCCATGACCGACTCCAGGCGGAGGCTGAGCTTCAGCGGGGCGCCTTCCGGCACTCCGATGACTCCGACGAGACCGAAGTCCGCCGGGGTCTCGATCTCGCGGGAGAGCCGCTGCATGGCACCAGGACGCCGACCCAGCTCGTGCGTGTCGAACACGAGGGGGTTGCGGTGGTCGAGGCGGGTATTCAGGGCCGTTCCTGCTTTCACAGATCGCTGAAGATCAAGTTCCTGCCGCGTGAGCGAGAAGACGCTTACGGGCAGCATGGATCGCGGTGCATACGCGCGACCGAAGAGCCAGGATACCCGGCGCTTCGCTCTGAGCCCAATCCGGGGCTACCGCCCCTGTTCGTACTGGCGCAGCTGATCCAGGTTGATCATGCTCGTGTCGAAGAAGCTGGTCTCGTCCAGAGCGGGCTGCTGGGGCACCTGCTGGGGGTGGCGTTCCTGGGGCTGCTGGTAGGCGCCGTACGGGTCGGGCTGCTGTTGCTGCTGGTAGACCGCGTACGGGTCGGGCTGCTGCGGGGCCCCGTAGGAGTGGCCCGTGTACGGGTCCTGGTAGGCGTACGCGTCCTGCTGCTGGACGGCCGGCTGCTGCGGGTAGGGGTACGCGTCGTACTGCGGCGCGGGCTGCGCCTGCGGGGGGACGTGCGCCCGCACCGGGCCGGGGTCCGGCTCGGCCAGTCCGGCCAGGAAGTCCGCGTCGCTCGACGGGCGGGCCCCGGTGAGACCGGCCGCGTCCTGGGCGGCCATGTGCGCGCCGAGGTCGTCCGTCGGGACCCTGCCCAGCAGCTTCTGGCGGCCCCGGCCGACGGCCTCCAGGGTCTTGGCCAGCACCGCCTCGAAGGTCGCCAGCTTGGTGTCCACGTACGCGTCCGCCTGCCGGCGCTGCTCCTGCGGGTCGTGACTGCGCTCGGGGGCGTCCGCGTCGGCGAAGCCCTGCTCGTCGAGGCCCGGACCGCGCCCCAGGAGCTTCTCGCGGCCCCGGTCCACGGAGCCGATGGTCTTGCTGAGGACGACCTCGAAGTTGGCGAGCTTGCTGTCGACGTAGTCGTCCGCCTCGGCCCGGATCTCCTCGGCCTCGCGGCGCGCGTCCGCCAGGATCCGGTCCGCCTCGGCCTGCGAGCGGCGGGCGATCTCGGTGTCGGAGATCAGCGAACCCCGCTGGGCGTGCGCGGACTCGATGATCCGGTCCGCCTCCCGGCGGGCCTCCTCGACCATCTGCTCGCGTCCGCCGATCAGTTCGGCGGCCTGGGCGAGGGAGCCGGGCAGGGCCTGGCGCACCTCTTCGAGACGCTCCAGGAGCTCCGCACGGTTGATCACGCAGGACGCCGACATGGGCATGGACCGGGCGCCGCCGACGGCCGCGACGATCTCGTCGAGCTTCTTCTGTACGTCCATGGGGGCTCGCACTCTCTCTGGCTCAAGCGGGTCCTGAGACGGACGGGACCACTGACGAGACGACTGTAGGGCCACCGGCCGCACGTGCGGCGCGGACCGGGGAAGCCCGGTCCGGCCGCCGTCGGGTCACTTCGCGCGCAGCCGTTCGGTCAGTGCCGCGTGCACGTGCGCGGGCAGCAGGTGGGCGACGTCGCCGCCCCAGGTCGCGACCTCCTTGACCAGGGAGGACGAGAGGAAGCTGTAGGTCGGGTTGGTCGGCACGAACAGCGTTTCGACGCCCGAGAGTCCCATGTTCATCTGGGCCATCTGCAGCTCGTAGTCGAAGTCGCTGACGGCGCGCAGGCCCTTGACGATGGCGGGGATGTCCCGCTGCTTGCAGAAGTCCACGAGCAGTCCGTGGAACGACTCGACCTCGACGTTGCCGTAGTCGGCGGTCGCCTCGCGGATCATCTCGATCCGCTCCTCGACCGTGAAGAGCCCCTTCTTGGACTGGTTGATCATCACGGCGACGTGGACCACGTCGTAGAGCCGGGAGGCCCTGCCGATGATGTCGAGGTGTCCGTTGGTGATGGGGTCGAACGACCCCGGACAGACGGCGCGGCGCAACTGAATTCCCTCGCTCCCCGGTGCGGGCATCATGACTCTTCGCTGGTGTCGGCGGCGCGGCCGTACCACAGGGTGCCCTCGCCGTACTTGCGGGACCGGAGCCCCTCGAAGCCTCGGGGCCACGGGAACGCGCCGCTCCTCGTGCTCCGCTCCACGGTGACGAGCGCATCGTCGGTGAGCCAGCCATTGGACCGGAGTGTGAGGAGGATCTCCCCAAGATCGCCGTGCTCGACGGCGTACGGCGGGTCCAGGAAGACGATGTCGTACGGGTCTCCCTGCGCGGTCGCCGCCACGACCTGCTCGGCCTTTCCGGCCCGGAATTCGGCGCCGGGCAGGCCCAGCGTCCTGATGTTGTCCCGGATGGCCTTGGAGGCCTTGGCGTCGGCCTCGACCAGCAGGGTGTGGGCCGCGCCCCGGGAGAGGGCCTCCAGGCCCACGGCGCCCGAACCGCCGTAGAGGTCGAGCACCCGGGAGCCCTCCACCCCGTGCAGGGACTCCCACGTGGAGAAGAGCCCTTCGCGCATCCGGTCGGAGGTCGGGCGGGTGCCGGTGCCGGGCGGCACGGCCAGCCTCCGCCCGCCGGCGGTGCCGGCGATCACGCGGGTCATCTGGGGTCCTTCGGTGCTCGGGGGTTCGTTCGACGCCCCCCCATTGTCAGCCCTTCTCCAGGTACTGCTCCCGCTCGGTGTCCAGCAGGGCGTCCAGGGCGGTGCGCAGGCCGGGGAGGCCGGTCAGCTCGGGGTCGTCGGCGACCACGCGGGTGGCCTCCTCGCGGGCCTGGGCGATGACCTCCTCGTCCTCGATGACGGCGAGCATGCGCAGCGAGGAGCGCACGCCCGACTGGGCCTGGCCGAGGACGTCGCCCTCGCGGCGCTGCTCCAGGTCGATCCGGGAGAGTTCGAAGCCGTCGAGGGTGGCGGCGACGGCGGCGAGCCGGGCACGGGCCGGGCTGGCCTCGTGCATCTCGCTGACCAGCAGGCACAGGCCCGGGGCGGAGCCGCGGCCGACGCGGCCGCGCAGCTGGTGGAGCTGGGAGACGCCGAAGCGGTCGGCGTCCATGATCACCATGACCGTGGAGTTGGGGACGTTGACGCCGACCTCGATGACGGTGGTGGCCACGAGCACCTTGACCTCGCCGGCGGCGAAGCGGCGCATCACGTCGTCCTTGTCGGCGGGGTCCATCCGCCCGTGCAGGACCTCGACGCGGAGCCCGGCGAGCGGTCCCTTGGCGAGCTGCTCGGCGATCTCCAGCACGGCGAGCGGGGGGCGCTTGTCGCCGTCCTCCTCGGTGGCCTTCTTCTTCTTGGGCTCGTCCTCGCCGTCCCCGATCCGGGGGCAGACCACGTAGGCCTGGTGGCCGTTCTCGACTTCCTCACGGACGCGTTCCCAGGCCCGCGTGAGGAAGTGGGGCTTGTCCTTGGCGGGCACGACGTGGGTGGCGATCGGGGAGCGGCCGGCGGGCAGCTGGTCGAGGACGGAAGTCTCCAGGTCGCCGAAGACGGTCATCGCGACGGTGCGCGGGATGGGGGTGGCGGTCATGACGAGCAGGTGCGGGGGCTGCTT
Organism: Streptomyces sp. NPDC031479; assembly: GCF_055581065.1. NCBI lineage: Bacteria > Bacillati > Actinomycetota > Actinomycetes > Kitasatosporales > Streptomycetaceae > Streptomyces > Streptomyces sp. NPDC031479. The sequence continues at coordinate 42,921 of NZ_JBVIKC010000030.1, read as the reverse complement.
GCCCTTCGACCGCAGCGCGTCGCGCTGTTCGACGCCGAAGCGGTGCTGTTCGTCGACCACGACGAGGCCGAGGTCGTGGAACCGGACCTTGTCCTCGATGAGCGCGTGGGTGCCGATGACGATGCCCGCCTCTCCGGTGACCAGGTCGAGCAGGGCCTGGCGGCGGGCGGGCATGCCCATGGAGCCGGTGAGCAGCACCACTTTGGTGCCCTGGTCGGAGCCGCCGAGCATGCCGCCCTCGGCGAGCTCGCCCATCATCTCGGTGATGGACCGGTGGTGCTGCTGGGCGAGCACTTCGGTGGGCGCGAGCATCGCGGCCTGCCCTCCGCTGTCGACCACGGCGAGCATGGCCCGCAGGGCGACCATCGTGTTGTGCGTCACGGTGAAGTTGTCGGTCACGTAGGCGTGACCGGCGTGCTCGACGCTGATGCACTGCACCGGCTTGGGGCCGACATGCTCCACCGTCCGGATACTCCGCCGGAGGGTGCTGGACGTCGGCCTCGGCCGCACGCGTGCCGCCTTGCGCGGCAGCCGGAACGGCTCGAACTCCTCGGGCAGGGCGACGGAGACGTGGAAAGCGGCCTCCTCGGGCAGCACGCGAGCCCGGCCGCCGAGAGAGCGCACGAGCCAGGCCACGTCCTCCGCGAGCCGGAGAGATGCCGAGCGGAATGAGATACCCGTCCCGTCCGCGTGCAGCGTCCCGTCCGTGTCCATGAGCCCCTGAAGGACCGCCAAGCGGTCCTTGACCGGCGCGTTCTTGTAGACCTCCGGGACGAACTCGCCATGGGGGCTCGCACCCCACAGCCCCAGATCGCGCACCGCCTGGATGACGGGATTCCGCCGGGTGCCGCCCCTCGGTCCGCTCGGCCGGATCGTGTAGTCGCAGGCGGATCCCGGCACCGCGGCCATCTCGCAGTGCGGGGCGACCGCCGCCTCGGCGGCAGCCAGGATGTCTTGGTCCCTGGTGGACAGTCGCAGGTCGTGCCGGAAAGAGCCGTCGCCGATGAGCACGCCCATCAGATAGGGATCAAGTGGTGGGCGGTCATCGCTCCCGAGGTCCACGGGGACGGCCACCGGCAGGTACCACTTTGAAGATCCATCGGCCTCGCGCAGGTCCGACCTGATCTCCCTCGTGGTCATGACCTTCGGCTCCTGGCCAGGGTGCCCTCCACGGCTCGTGCCGACGATCCACAGGTGTTCGTCATCGCACTCGACAGAGCTCCCGTCCGAGAGCAGTACGCGCCACACATCGCGCACTCCCTGCGGGAAGACGCCCCCCACGAGGGCGATCTCGCCGGACGGCACCACCACCTCGTCCCCCACCCGGATGTCTCCCATGGGCCGGAACCCGGTGGGCGTCAGCACCAGCGAGTCGAGGGGTTGCGCTTTGCCCGAGCCGACCTCGCCCTGGAGGAGGCGGTGCATCGGGTGGCTGGTGGCGAGGTCGTCGAAGATCTCCCGGGACACGTTCTGCTGGCCGTCGGTGAGGGTGAAGGGGAGCTTCGCGTCGAAGGAGTCGAGGAGGCCGGCCGGGGCGGGGCGGCGGGGGACGGCGGGGAGCTGGGAGTCGGCGTGGCGGCGGCGGGCGAGGGCGACCTGGAGGACGAAGGCCTCGTCCCACTTCAGGCGTTGCCGCGCGTCCTCGATGTCGGCCTTGGCGGTGGGGCGGTGGATCTTGAGGAGGGCCTCGGTGAGCGGGACGAGCCCGCGGCCCTCGCGCAGGGTGGGCGGGAGGGGGTCCACGGTCTCCCGGGCGGCGGGCAGGACCGCGTCCACGCATTTGGCGATCTTCCAGGACTCCAGCTTGGCGCAGGCCGGGTAGATCGGGATGAGCCGGTTCGCGAAGGCGGTCGCCGCGTCCCCTTCGGAGGCGTCGGCGCCGAGGAGTTCGTAGGCGGGGTGCGAGAGCTGGAGCTTGCGGTTGAACATGCCGACCTTGCCCGCGAACATGGCGCGGGTTCCGGGCAGCAGGTCCTTGTGCGGTTTGTGGACGCCGGCTCCGAAGAAGACCAGCTGGAGCCGGCCGCTGCCGTCGGTGATGGTGACTTCGAGGCGTTTGCCCCGGCCGCCGTTGAAGGTCAGGATCCGGGCGTCGGCGACCTGGGCGACGACCGTCACGTGCTCGTCGAGCTGGTCGGCGAGCTCGGTGAGCGGGGTCAGCTCGCCGCGCTCGGCGTACCGCCGGGGGTAGTGGTGGAGCAGGTCCAGGGCCGTGTGCAGGCCGAGCTGCTCGGCCAGCACCTTGGCGGTGGCGGGGCCGAGGGTCTTCTTGAGGTCTTCGTCGAGCGCGGGCACGTGTTCCATTGCACACCATCGCGCTGACAAGGCCGCTATTCCACCCCGATGAGCAGCGGCGCCGAGTACCGGCCGCCCCGGTAGGTGACCGTGTCGACGGCGAGGTGCCCGTGCTGCACGTACGCCTCCAGGCGCGCGGCGAGGGCGTCGGGGACCTCGGGGCCCAGGACCAGGGTGACCAGTTCGCCGCCGGAGCCGAGCATCCGCGCCAGGACCGCCTCGGCCGTCTCGGGCAGGCCGGCGCCGATGACGGCGACGTCGCCGTCGATCAGGCCGAGCACGTCGCCGGCCTGGCAGATGCCGGCGGAGGTGAAGGACTGCCGTTCGGCGACGGCCAGTTCTCCGTAGCGGGTGGCGCCGGCGGCGGCGGTCATGGCGACGACGTCCTCGTCGAAGCTGCCGTCCGGGTCGTGCACGGCGAGGGCGGCCAGGCCCTGGACCGCGGAGCGGGTGGGGATGACGGCGACCCGTACGCCGTCGGCGCGGGCCTGTTCGGCGGCGGCCGCGGCGGCGGCCCGCAGGTCGGCGGCGCCGGGCAGCAGGACCACCTCGCGGGCGTGGGCCCGGCGGATCGCGTCGAGCAGCACGGGGACGGCCGGCGGCTCGCCGGGGCGGGCCAGTACGGCGGTGGCGCCGGCCTCGCCGCACAGTCCGGCCAGCCCCTCGCCCTGGACGACGGCGACGACGGCCCGCTGGACGCGCGGGGCCCGCGCGAGGCGGCGCTCGTCGCCGAAGTGGGTGATGCGGATCCGGTAGGGCCGTCCGGCGACCACTCCCGCCTCGACGGCCGCGCCGGGGTCGTCGACGTGGACGTGGACGTTCCAGAGCGCGTCGCCGCCGACCACCACCAGGGAGTCGCCGAGCCCGTCGAGCGTGGCGCGCAGCTCCCCGACCGCCTCCTCGCCGGCCTCCAGCAGGTAGACCACCTCGTAGGCGGGTCCGCCCAGCTCCTCGGCGCACGGCCGGTCGTCCCGGGGGCCGGGCACGGCCCGGCCGCGTGCCGGTTCGGCCTCGGGTTCCTGTCCGGACAGCGCCTGCCACAGGGCTCCGAGTACGGCGACCAGCCCGCAGCCCCCGGCGTCGACGACTCCGGCCCGCCCCAGCGCGGCGAGCTGGCCCGGGGTCTCGGCGAGGGCCGCGCGGGCTCCCTCGTAGGCGGCCCGCGCCACGTCGGCGGCGGTCGCGGCGGCTGCTCCGGCGGTCGCCGCGGCCCGGGCGGCGGCTCCGGCGACGGTGAGCATGGTGCCCTCGACCGGGTGCGCGACGGCCTGGTAGGCCTCCTCGGCGGCCCGGGTCAGGGCCCGGGCCAGCAGCGGGCCGCCGTCGCGGGCGTCGGGCTCGGCGCCCAGGACGTCGGCGACCCCGCGCAGCAGCTGGGCGAGGATCGTCCCGGAGTTGCCCCGGGCGCCTATGAGGGCGCCGTACGCGTAGGCCCGTACGGCCTCGGGCAGGGAGGGGGCGGCGGGTGTGCCGTCGGTCACGCGGGCGGGGGGGCCGGCGAAGGCCTCGGTCAGGGCGCGGTCCGCGGACTCGGCGGTGAGGTACAGGTTCGTGCCGGTGTCGGCGTCCGCGACCGGGTAGACGTTGATCGCGTCGATGTCCTCGCGGGCCCGGCCCAGTGCGGCCAGGGCCAGCGAGCTCCAGGTGCGCACCGCTTCGGCGTCGAGGGTGTGCGGGCCAGGCTCGTGCGCCACCGGGCGTTCCTCCTTGTGCGGGCCAGGGTTCACCGCAGGGTAACGAAGGACGGGCCCCGGCTCGGGACCCCGGGGCGGAGCCCGTCCCCGTCATGGTAGTTTTCTTGGACCCAAGCAGTCGTTGTATGCTGCTCAGGTTGCCCGTCGAGAGTCGGGTCATTCGTCCGGCAAGCCACTTCAGATCTCTGATTCCGGTGCGCCGGATTCCACCGTAATTGCATCTGAAGTCTTGGAGTGACCTGTGGCTGCCAACTGCGACGTTTGCGCCAAGGGGCCGAGCTTCGGCAACAACATCTCCCACTCGCACCGCCGCACCTCGCGTCGCTGGAACCCGAACATCCAGCGTGTCCGTGCCGTGGTCAATGGGACGCCGAAGCGCCTCAACGCCTGCACCTCGTGCATCAAGGCCGGCAAGGTCTCGCGCTGACGCCTCCCGTCGTCGTAGCGCAGCCCTTTCCGGTTGCCAAGAAGGCCGGTTCACCTCTGGTGAACCGGCCTTTTGTCTTTCCCGGGACGCTGCCGGGAGGGTGCGGGCGAGGGGTGCGGGGAGGGTGCGGGCGCGCTCAGCGCCACTGCCAGGCGTGATCGACGGGACCGATGCCCGCGCCGAGCGCGAAGCCGGCCGCGATGGCGCCCGTGACGTACTCCTTGGCGGCCGTGACCGCCTCCGGGACGGCGAGGCCCTTGGCCAGGCCCGCCGCGACGGCGCTGGCGAGGGTGCAGCCCGTGCCGTGCGTGTGCCGGTTGTCGAGGCGCGGCGCGCGCAGCCACAGCTCCTCGGAGCCGTCGGTGAGCAGGTCCACGGCCTCACCGCCGTGGGCCGCGAGGTGGCCGCCCTTGATCAGCGCCCAGCGGGGGCCGTAGCCGAGGACGGCGTCGGCGGCCCGGCGCATGCCGTCCTCGTCGGTGACGGTCAGTCCCGTGAGCTGCGCCACCTCGTCCAGGTTCGGCGTCGCCACCGTGGCCCGCGGCAGCAGTTCCCGGCGCACGGCGTCCAGCGCGGAGGCGGCGAGCAGCGCGTCCCCGTGCTTGGAGACCCCGACGGGATCGACCACCACCGGGGCGTCCGTCGCGGCCAGCAGCCCGGCCACCGTTTCCACCAGTACGGCGGAGGACAGCATCCCGGTCTTGACGGCCTGGACCCCGATGTCGTCCACCACGGCCCGGTACTGGGCGGTGACGGCCTCGGCGGGCAGCTCCCAGGCCCCCCGTACGCCGAGGGAGTTCTGCGCGGTCACCGCGGTGACGACGCTCATGCCGTGCACGCCGAGGGCGAGCATGGTCTTGAGGTCGGCCTGGATGCCCGCGCCGCCGCCGGAGTCGGATCCGGCGACGGTCAGGCACAAGGGCGGGTGCGGCACCGGCCGGCTCACTGGGACGGTCCCTCGGCGTCCGGATCGGCGCCGAAGTGGTCCCAGCCGCCGGTGCTGGTCCAGGGGGCGCCGTCCACGGTCACCTGGGGCAGCGCGGAGCGGTGCTGGACCTCCCCGATGACCTTCCAGCGGGCCGGGAGCTTCACGTCGGACGGGAAGGTCGCCACGATGGCGTGGTCCTCGCCCCCGGTCAGCACCCACTGGAGCGGGTCCACGCCGACGGCCTGGCCGATGTCGTGCATCTGGGTCGGGATGTCCACGGCCCCCGAGCGCACGTCGATGCGCACCTTGCTGGACTCGGCGATGTGCCCCAGGTCGGCGATCAGGCCGTCGCTGACGTCGGTCATGGCGGTGGCGCCGAGTCCGGCGGCCGCGGGGCCCGCGTGGTACGGGGGCTCGGGGCGCCGGTGCGCCTCGACGAAGGCCCGCGGGGAGCGGAAGCCGCGCGAGAGCACCGCGTAGCCGGCCGCGGACCAGCCGAGCCAGCCCGTGACGGCCACGACGTCCCCGGGCCGGGCGCCGGAGCGCAGTACGGGCTCGTGGTTGCGCAGGTCGCCGAGGGCGGTGATGGAGACGGTGATGGTGTCGCCGCGCACGACGTCGCCGCCGACCACGGCCGCGCCCGCGACCTGGCATTCGTCACGGATGCCGTCCATCAGCTCGGTGGGCCAGGTGACCGGCAGTTCCGCCGGGACGACCAGGCCCAGGAGCAGCGCGGTCGGCACCGCTCCCATGGCGGCGATGTCGGCCAGGTTCTGCGCGGCGGCCTTGCGGCCGACGTCGTAGGCCGTGGACCAGTCGCGCCGGAAGTGCCTGCCCTCCAGCAGGATGTCCGTGCTCGCCACGACCCGCCGGTCGGGGGCCGACACCACCGCGGCGTCGTCGCCGGGTCCGAGCCGGACCGCCGGGGTGGTGGTGAGCCGTGAGGTGAGCTCCCGAATGAGCCCGAACTCCCCCAGCTCGCCCACAGTGCCCTTCATCGCTGTGCCCCTTCTTGGCAAGTCCGCTTGCGGTCGCGAGCCGTCACAGCTCTGGGTACCGTCAACAGATACGTCAACTTCTGCTCTCCGTGCGCCCCGCTGTGCGTGGCGCCGGGCCCACGGGTCTCCCCGCAGCGCACGGCGACGCGGTACCGTGGCGTCTCTTCCCCGGGCCCGCCCGATCTCCCTGGGCCCATCCGAAGGTTAGGGGAAATGATCCTCGTGGCCGCCCTGGAGGTTCTGTGGTACAGGCGTACATCCTCATCCAGACCGAGGTGGGCAAGGCGTCGTTCGTCGCCGAGTCCATCGGAAAGATCGCGGGGGTGATCCAGGCCGAGGACGTGACGGGTCCGTACGACGTGATCGTGCGCGCCCAGGCCGACACGGTCGACGACCTCGGCCGCATGGTGGTCGCCAAGGTCCAGCAGGTGGAGGGGATCACCCGCACCTTGACCTGCCCCGTGGTCCATCTGTAGCCCCCGTCTACTCTTGGCCGGTGATGTCACTCCACCGCCGGCCGTTCCGTCTAGCCGCCCCACTGGTCCTGCTGGCCCTCGCGGGCTGCGCCCCGGGGGATTCCGGGGCCCGGGTGGATCCGCCGCCCGCTCCGCCGGCCGATGTCGCGGGGCTCTGTGCGTCGCTGCACAAGGAGCTCCCGGAGACGGTGGCGGGGCTGGCCCGGACCGCCACCGAGCCGGTGTCGGATCTGACCGCCGCGTGGGGCGGCTCGGCGATCGTACTGCGGTGCGGTATCCCCAAGCCCCCCGCGATGGCCGATCCGAAGCAGGAGGGCGTCGAGGTCAACGGCGTCGGATGGCTGTTGGAGAAGATGTCCGACGGCGGCTTCCGGTTCACCACCGGAGCACGGCTGGCGTACACGGAGGTCCGGGTCGACAAGGAGCATGCCACGGACGCGGGGATGCTGGTCGGTCTGTCCGCCGCCGTGGCCAAGTCGGTGCCGGTGGGCATCTCCTCCTACTGATCCCGCCGGACCCGCTCCCGCTCACACCGCCGCCCGTCGGCCGCCCCTCTCGGGGCGGACGGCGGGCGGTCGGCTGTACGGGGCCGGGTGCGGCTAGCGCAGCCCGGTGGAGCGGCGCAGGGCCGCCTGGAGCAGGAGGTCCACCAGCTCCTGGTACTCGATGCCCGACTCCTGCCACATCCGCGGGTACATGGAGATCGGCGTGAACCCGGGCATGGTGTTGATCTCGTTGATGACGAAGGTGCCGTCCTCGGTGAGGAAGAAGTCGGCGCGCACCAGGCCCTCGCAGGACGCGGCCTCGAAGGCCTCGATCGCGAGCCGCTGCACCTCGGCGGTCTGCTCCGGGGTGAGCGGGGCGGGCACGAGTCCGGCGGCGGAGTCGATGTACTTCGCCTCGAAGTCGTAGAAGTCGTGGCTGGAGACCGGCGGGATCTCGGCCGGGACGCTCGCGCGCGGCCCGTCCTCGAACTCCAGCACGCCGCACTCGATCTCGCGGCCGCGCAGCAGCGCCTCCACGATGACCTTCGGGTCGTGGCGGCGGGCCTCGTGGACGGCCGCTTCCAGACCGGAGGGGTCGTCGACCTTGGTGATGCCGATGGAGGAGCCGGCGCGGGCGGGCTTGATGAACAGCGGCCAGCCGTGCTCGCCCGCGAAGTCCAGGATCCTCGCCGTGGCGGCGGCCGGGTCGGCCTCCCACTCGCGGGGACGGATGGTCACGTACGGGCCGACCTTCAGCCCGAAGGAGGTGAACACCCGCTTCATGTAGTCCTTGTCCTGGCCGACGGCCGAGGCGAGGACGCCCGAACCGACGTAGGGGACCCCGGACAGCTCCAGGAGGCCCTGGAGGGTGCCGTCCTCGCCGTAGGGACCGTGCAGGACGGGGAAGACGACGTCGACCTCGCCCAGCGCCTTGGGGACGGCACCCGGCTCGGTGTAGACGACCTCGCGGCTGGCGGGGTCCACGGAGAGCACGACGGTGCCGTCCGGGGACTCCGCCAGCGTGTCCACGCTCGGGAGGGCGCGGTCCGCGATGGCCATGCGCTCGGGGTCGTCGGCGGTCAGGGCCCACCGGCCGTCCGTGGTGATGCCGATGGGCAGCACCTCGTACTTGGCACGGTCGATGGAGCGCAGCACCGCGCCCGCCGTGACGACCGAAATGGCGTGTTCCGAGCTGCGGCCGCCGAACACGACGGCCACGCGGGGCTTGCGGCCCTGCTGCTCAGGGGTCTGGGGGAGGTTCTCGCTGCTCATATCGCCACGAGGGTACCCGCTCATACGTCCGGAAAGGACTCAGCGGCGTTCCGGTTTCGCGCTGCGCCCCATCAGTTCCTTCAGCGCGACCAGCGGGGGCTTGCCGTGGTGCACGATGTCGACCACCGTGTCGGTGATCGGCATGTCCACCCCGTACCGGCCGGCCAGATCCGCCACCGACTGGCAGGACTTGACGCCCTCGGCGGTCTGCCGGGTGACCGCGATGGTCTCCTCCAGGGTCATCCCGCGGCCCAGGTTGGTGCCGAAGGTGTGGTTCCGGGAGAGCGGCGAGGAGCAGGTGGCGACCAGGTCGCCGAGGCCCGCGAGGCCGGAGAAGGTGAGCGGGTCGGCGCCCATGGCGAGGCCCAGGCGGGTGGCTTCGGCCAGGCCGCGGGTGATGAGGGAGCCCTTGGTGTTGTCGCCCAGGCCCATGCCGTCCGCGATGCCGACGGCGAGGCCGATGACGTTCTTGACGGCGCCGCCGAGCTCGCAGCCGATGACGTCGGTGCTCGTGTACGGGCGGAAGTACGCGGTGTGGCAGGCGGCCTGGAGGCGCCGGGCCACGGCCTCGTCCACGCAGGCGACGACCGAGGCGGCGGGCTGGCGGGCGACGATCTCGCGGGCCAGGTTGGGCCCGGTGACCACGGCCACGCGCTCGGCGGGGACCTTGGCCACCTCTTCGATGACCTCGCTCATCCGCTTGGCGGTGCCGAGTTCGATGCCCTTCATCAGGGAGACGAGCACGGCGTCGGCGGGCAGCAGCGGGGCCCACGCGGCGAGGTTGGCGCGAAGGGTCTGCGAGGGGATGGCCAGGACGGCGAAGTCCGCGTCGCGGGCGGCCTCGGCCGCGTCGGTGGTGGCGCGGAGGTTCGCGGGCAGTTCGACGCCGGGGAAGTAGTCCGGGTTGGTCCGGCCGGTGTTGATGGCGTCGGCGAGCTCCTGGCGGCGGCCCCACAGGGTCACCTCGCAGCCGGCGTCGGCGAGCACCATGCCGAAGGCCGTGCCCCAGGAGCCCGTTCCGAAGACGGCCGCCTTCACGGTACGTGTCACTTGTCGCCCTCCCCCGCGGCATTCCGCCGCTGCTCCGCCCTGGCCTTGCGGTGGTCGTACGGCTGCGCGGGCGCGGTCTGCCCGCGCAGTTCCTCCAGGAGCCCGGTGATGTCGGCCATGATGGCCTCGGTGGCCCCCTTGAGGACGTCCGGAGTGGGTTCCCGGTCGTAGTAGGCCGAGAGGTCCACGGGCGGTCCCGCGAGCACCTGGAGGGTCTTGCGGGGGAACAGGCGGACCTTGTTCTCCTTGGCGTAGGGCGGCATCGCGAGGTTCGCGCCCCACTGGGCCACCGGAATGACCGGGGCCTTGGTGATCAGCGCCACGCGGGCGACACCGGTCTTGCCGGCCATCGGCCACATCTCGGGATCACGGGTGAGGGTGCCCTCCGGGTAAAAGGCCACGCATTCTCCGCGCTCGACGGCGTCGACGGCCGCCCGGAATGCGTCCAGGGCGTTCGTGGTCTCCCGGTAGACGGGGATCTGCCCGGAGCCGTGGAGGATCATGCCGACAAAAGGCACCTTGAAGAGTCCGGCCTTGGCGAGCAATCGGGGCACCCGGCCGGTGTTGTACTGGAAGTGCGCGTAGGAGAGCGGGTCCAGATACGAGTTGTGATTGACGGCGGTGATAAATCCACCATCAGCCGGAATGTGCTCCATTCCCCGCCAGTCCCGCTTGAAGAGCACTACCAGCGGCGGTTTTGCGATGACCGCCGCCAGGCGGTACCAGAAGCCGATTCTGCGGCGGGACACTCGGACACCTTCCTCTAGGACCGGTGCGTGGCGTGGGCACCTTGCGGGCCGGACAAGTGTCGCTTCGGGTCCGGTCCCTGTCGAGGACACCGTACGCCCCGCTCGCACCACCGGGCCCCCCTGTTGCCGGTCGGAGGCGACAATGGGCCGACCGGGGGCCGGGCGACGGCCCGCCGATGGCCGGGGCGGGTGCGGGAGCGCACCGGAGGGAAGGGGTCCGTCACGAACGCCGTGTGGAGTCTGGTGATGCCGCTGAAGCCCTTGGCACTGGCCAAGAGCCGTCTGGCGGCGGCCGTCGGCGCGTCCCGTCCGGGGCTGGCGCTGGCCTTCGCCCAGGACACCGTGGCCGGGGCCCTGGCCTGCGCCTCGGTCGCGGATGTGGTGGTCGTCACGGACGACGTCCTGGCGGGTGCGGAACTGGCCCGGCTGGGTGCGCGGATCCTTCCCGACGCCCCGGGGGCCGGGCTCAACGCCGCCCTGGACCACGGGGCGCGGGCGGTGCGCGCGGGGCGGCCCGGGACCGCGGTGGCGGCGATCAACGCGGACCTGCCCGCCCTGCGGCCACCGGAATTGCTACGCGTGCTCGATACCGCCACGGCATTTCCACGGGCATTTCTGGCGGATGCGGCCGGAATCGGTACCACGCTGCTTTGCGCCGGCCCGGACGTGGAATTGGCCCCCTCGTTCGGCGGCCCCTCCCGGGCCCGCCATTCGGCCTCGGGGGCGGTGGAAATCTCGCTGGCGGACGTCGAGAGCGTCCGCCGGGACGTGGACACCGCGGCGGACCTGCGTACGGCCCTCGCCCTCGGCGTGGGCCGGCACACGGCCCGATACAGTGCCCGTATGCAGGCGACCGCGTACACGTACGACTCCCGGACCCACAGCGGCAGTGTGCTGCTGGACGACGGCACCCCGGTGCCCTTCGAGGCCGCGGCCTTCGAGGCGGGCGGCCTGCTGCTGCTGCGCCCGGGGCAGCGCGTACGGATCGAGACGGACGGCGAGGGCCCGGCCCTGCGCATCACCCTGGTCACCCTGCAGACCTTCTGACCTGCGCAAACCCCGGGCGAGTGGCCCGGGACCACGCACCGCGGGCCGGCTTCCCCCTGGTGGGGAAACCGGCCCGGCGTGTGTGACTCGTGCCCCTTACTTCTTGCGGGCGGTGGTCTTCTTCGCGGTGGTCTTGCGCGCCGTCGCCTTCTTCGTGGCGGGCGCCTTGGTCGCCGGAGCAGCCTTCTTGGCCGCCGGGGCGGTCTTCTTGGCGGCGGCCGTGGTCTTCTTCGCCGCGGTCGCCTTGACGGCGGTGGTCTTCTTGGCCGCCGGCGCGGCCTTCTTGGCCACCGCGGTCGTCTTCTTCGCCGTCGCGGTGGTCTTCTTGGCGGCGGTCTTCTTCACGGTCGCCGCGGTCTTCTTCGCGACCGTGGTCTTGGCCGCCGCCTTCCTGGCGGTGGTGGCCTTCTTGGCCGCGGCCTTCTTGACCGTCGCGGACGCCGAGGCACCGCCGGACAGGCTGCCCTTCGGCGCCTTCTTCACCGACACCTCGCCGCCCTTGGGGAGCTTCTTGGTGCCGCTGACCAGGTCCTTGAAGCCCTGACCCGCACGGAAACGGGGAACCGAGGTCTTCTTGACCCGGACGCGCTCACCCGTCTGCGGGTTGCGGGCGTAGCGGGCGGGCCGCTCCACCTTCTCGAACGAGCCGAAGCCCGTGACCGAGACCCGGTCGCCCGCGACGACCGCGCGGACGATCGCGTCGAGTACCGCGTCGACAGCGTCCGCGGCCTGCTGGCGGCCGCCAACCTTGTCGGCAATCGCTTCTACGAGCTGCGCCTTGTTCACGTCTTCCCCTTCGGAGACTTCGCCAGAACGAATGTGTTCAAGCTTATTTCGCACGTTAGGCGGATATATACCGCAAATCAAACACGAAACGGGCTAATCACCCTAGTGCCGCAACGATGCAGGCCGTTACGGAGTTCCTTCGCATCAGTCGCCTTCAGGGAATCGACCCTCGTCGAGGTCCTTCATCAACCTGTCCAGGCGCCTTGCCGCATCGACGAGATCGTGCTTCGACGCCGCAGTGACGACCAACAGCTTCCGGGACAGCGCCATCCTTACGCCCTCCGGGACTTGCAGTGTGCGCACCCTTGCGTGTGCTTCTTTCAACCGGTCCGCGACGAGTTCGTAGAGGTGCAGTTGACTGTCGCGTTCCATGCACAGATTGTGCCATCTGGGGCGAGTTGTCGCCTCACGGGGCCTCAACATACGGCTGTGCCCCCCGCCGGAAGGCGGGGGGCACAGTGTTGCCGATGTGATCACCCAAGGGTGAATAAGCGCTGATCAGGCAGGAATCAAGCCCGAATCGTGCGGGGCTTGAAGGCCGGGCGGGTGCTTTCGTAAGCGTCGATGTCCGCTTCGTTCTGAAGGGTGAGCGAGATGTCGTCCAGCCCCTCCAGCAGACGCCAGCGGGCGTTGTCGTCGAGTTCGAACTCGGCCTCGACGCCCTCGGCTCGGACCTTGCGGTCCACCAGGTCGACGGTGATTTCGGCGGTGGGGTCGGCCTCGGTCAGCTCCCAGAGCCGCTCGACGGTCTCCTGGGGCAGGACGACCGTCAGCAGACCGTTCTTCAGCGAGTTGCCGCGGAAGATGTCGGCGAAGCGCGAGGAGATGACGGTCTTGAAGCCGAAGTTCTGCAGGGCCCAGACGGCGTGCTCGCGCGAGGAACCGGTGCCGAAGTCGGGACCGGCGACCAGCACCGTGGCACCGGCGCGCTCCGGACGGTTCGTGACGAACTCCGGGTCCTTGCGCCAGGCCTCGAAGAGCCCGTCCTCGAACCCGTCGCGGGTGATCTTCTTCAGCCAGTGGGCCGGGATGATCTGGTCGGTGTCGACGTTGCTGCGGCGCAGCGGGACGGCCCGGCCGGTGTGGGTGGTGAAGGCTTCCATGGTTCAGACTCCGGCGGTCGCGGTGGCGTCGGACAGGTCGGCGGGCGAGGCCAGGTGGCCCAGCACCGCGGTGGCGGCGGCCACCTGCGGGGAGACCAGGTGGGTCCGCCCGCCCTTGCCCTGCCGGCCTTCGAAGTTGCGGTTGGAGGTGGACGCGGAACGCTCACCCGGAGCCAGTTGGTCGGGGTTCATGCCCAGGCACATCGAGCAGCCCGCGTGCCGCCATTCGGCGCCGGCGTCCTTGAAGACCTTGTCCAGGCCCTCTTCCACGGCCTGGAGGGCGACCCGGACCGAGCCCGGGACGACCAGCATCCGTACGCCGTCGGCGACTTTGCGGCCCCCGATGATCCCGGCGACGGCCCGCAGGTCCTCGATGCGGCCGTTGGTGCAGGAACCTACGAAGACCGTGTCGACACGGATCTCGCGCAGCGGCTGCCCGGCGGTCAACCCCATGTACTCCAGGGCCTTTTCGGCGGCCAGGCGCTCCGAAGCGTCCTCGTACGAAGCCGGGTCGGGGACGGCGGCCGACAGCGGCGCGCCCTGGCCCGGGTTGGTGCCCCAGGTGACGAACGGGGACAGCGAAGCGCCGTCGATGACGACCTCCGCGTCGAAGACCGCGTCCTCATCGGTGCGCAGCGTCTCCCAGTACGCGACCGCCGCGTCCCAGTCCTCGCCCACGGGGGCGTGGTCACGGCCCTGGAGGTAGTCGAAGGTGGTCCGGTCGGGGGCGATCATGCCCGCGCGGGCGCCGGCCTCGATCGACATGTTGCAGATGGTCATGCGGGCTTCCATCGACAGCTTCTCGACGGCCTCGCCGCGGTACTCCAGGATGTAGCCCTGGCCGCCGCCGGTGCCGATCTTGGCGATGATCGCCAGGATCAGGTCCTTCGCGGTGACGCCCTCGGCCAGCTCGCCGGTGACGGTGATCGCCATCGTCTTCGGGCGGGCCAGCGGCAGCGTCTGGGTGGCCAGCACGTGCTCGACCTGGCTGGTGCCGATGCCGAAGGCCAGCGCGCCGAAGGCGCCGTGGGTGGAGGTGTGCGAGTCGCCGCAGACCACCGTGGTGCCGGGCTGGGTCAGGCCCAGCTGCGGTCCCACGACGTGGACGACACCCTGCTCCACGTCACCCAGCGAGTGCAGACGGACACCGAACTCGGCGCAGTTCGCCCGCAGCGTCTCCAGCTGGGCGCGGGAGACCGGGTCCGCGATCGGCTTGTCGATGTCGAGCGTGGGGGTGTTGTGGTCCTCGGTCGCGATGGTGAGGTCGAGGCGTCGGACCTTGCGGCCGGCCTGACGCAGGCCTTCGAAGGCCTGCGGGCTGGTCACCTCGTGCAGCAGGTGGAGATCAATGAAGAGGAGATCGGGCTCGCCCTCGGCGCGCCGGACGACGTGGTCGTCCCAGACCTTCTCCGCGAGTGTCCTACCCATCGCTTTCCCTCCGGCCGGCCGGTTGGGCCGGCGCTTATTAGAGATCTGTAGCGCCTGATCGCCCGCTACCCCACAGTGCGGAACGACGGCTCGGACCCAGTGGTTCGTGGACCCGCACATACAGACTCGCTGGTTCTTGGAAAAATTGAACTTGCGTTTCACAGTGTGAGACGTGAATATCGTTTCATGGACAACTCTAGCGGCGTCGGCGTTCTCGACAAGGCAGCTCTGGTACTGAGCGCACTGGAGTCCGGTCCGGCCACCCTCGCCGGGCTGGTCGCGGCGACAGGGCTCGCACGACCCACGGCACATCGCCTTGCCGTGGCACTGGAACACCACCGGATGGTGGCGAGGGACATGCAGGGCCGGTTCATCCTCGGTCCGCGGCTGGCAGAGCTTGCCGCCGCGGCCGGCGAGGACCGCCTGCTGGCGACGGCCGGACCGGTGCTCACGCACCTCCGTGACGTGACGGGCGAGAGCGCGCAGCTCTACCGTCGTCAGGGCGACATGCGCATCTGCGTGGCGGCCGCCGAGCGGCTGTCGGGCCTGCGGGACACCGTCCCGGTGGGCTCCACGCTCCCCATGAAGGCCGGATCGGCCGCACAGATCCTGATGGCCTGGGAGGAGCCCGAACGGCTCCACCGGGGCCTGCAGGGCGCGCGCTTCACGGCCACGGCCCTGTCCGGCGTACGGCGCCGCGGCTGGGCCCAGTCGATCGGCGAGCGGGAGCCCGGCGTGGCCTCCGTCTCGGCGCCGGTGCGCGGGCCGTCGAACCGCGTGGTGGCCTCCGTATCGGTCTCCGGGCCGATCGAGCGCCTGACCCGGCACCCCGGGCGCATGCACGCCCAGGCCGTCATCGACGCGGCCGCCCGTCTGACGGAGGCCCTGCGCCGCTCCGGCTGAGCACCTCCCCGGCCGCAGACCTCCACCGCCAACCCCCCGGGTCCGGGGGCGCGAACGACGCCGCACACGTCCGAACTCGCGCCTCCGGGCCCGTACTTGTATGCCGGGCCGGTCCACTCGGGCTTCCGGCCGGACACAGCGAAGAGGCCCTCCGCGATGAACGCGGAGGGCCTCTCCTGTACGTACCCCCGACCGGATTCGAACCGGCGCTACCGCCTTGAGAGGGCGGCGTGCTAGGCCGCTACACAACGGGGGCTAGCTTTACTGCGGTACTGCGCTGGGCTACCAGGACTCGAACCTAGAATAAGGGAACCAGAAACCCTCGTGTTGCCAATTACACTATAGCCCAATGGTCTAGACCAGCCAGACCTTGGTACCCCCGACCGGATTCGAACCGGCGCTACCGCCTTGAGAGGGCGGCGTGCTAGGCCGCTACACAACGGGGGCCCTAGCGATCCTGCATCAAGACGTCCGGGTGCGACCCTGGAGATCTCGCGGGAAGGATCTGTACCCCCGACCGGATTCGAACCGGCGCTACCGCCTTGAGAGGGCGGCGTGCTAGGCCGCTACACAACGGGGGCAAAGCACTGCGTTACTACTGCACTGCGCTGGGCTACCAGGACTCGAACCTAGAATAAGGGAACCAGAAACCCTCGTGTTGCCAATTACACTATAGCCCACCGAACTTCAACCCCCTGGGGGGCTTTCGTTTGGTTAGCGCCTCCGTTCCGGCCTTTCGGCCCGCTCCGGCGGCGCAGAAAGAACATTACCGGATGCCTGACCGTGCTCCAAAACGGGTATCTGCCGCCAGCAACTCCGGCAGCCCGTCGAGTCCGGCGATCCGGTGCACGCCGGCCGGGCCGGGCCCGCGCCCTCCGTCCCGGTCGAGCCAGACCGCCTTCAGACCCGCGTCACGGGCGCCCCGCGCGTCGATCTCCGGCTGGTCGCCCACGTACGCCACCTCGCCCGCGGACAGCCCCAGGGCCGCGCAGGCGGCGAGGAAGGCGGCGGCGTCGGGCTTGCTGACGCCCAGCTCGGCGGCGCAGACGAGCACCTCGAAGCGGTCGCGCACCCCGAGGTGGCGCAGTTTGGGGTCCTGGTTGGCGGCGGAGGAGTTGGAGAGCACCCCGTGCCGGTAGTCACCGGCCAGGGCGTCCAGTACCGGCACGACGTCCGGGAACAGCGTCCATGCGGCCTTGTAGTGCTCGACGTAGCGGTCGAACCAGGCGTCGGCCCGCTCGTCGCCCATGCCGGGGGAATCGAGGAAGTCCCGCACCCGGTCCTGGCGCTGGCCCTGGAAGGTGACCTCGCCGGCCGCGAAGCGCGCCCAGTGCGCCTCCGTGACCCGCCGCCACAGGGCCAGGGCCTCCTCGGGGGTGCCGTAGCGCTCCCCCAGCCCCTCGTCGACGAGGTGCCGTGCCAGGCCCGCCGAATCGGCACCCGTGTAGTCGAAGAGGGTGTCGTCGATGTCCCACAGCACGGCGCGGATCGGCATGGGAGCGAGCCTACGCCGCGACGTCCTCCGGCGTGGGCACGACGAAGAAGTCCGTCACGAAACAGGTGACCTCGCCGTCGGCGTCCCGGCCGATCCAGGTCGGGTAGTGGCCGTCGCCCCAGCCGGAGCCGAAGGCCGCGAGGTTGTGACCGTGCTCACCTCCGACCAGGTACGGGCCGGGGCCGTGGCCGGCCCCCTCGAAGGCGTCCCAGAGCGGACCCTCGTCGCCCTCGCACTCCGGGAAGGAATCGTCGGCGGCCTTGTCGTAGAAGCAGCCGGCGCCCGCGTCCACCCCGTAGCCGAAGAACTCGCCGTCACCGAGGCCGGACACGTCCTGCCCCTCGGTCACGGCGTGCTCCCAGCTCGCCGTCGCCGTGTCCCGGATCACCAGCCGGGCGGCGGCCGTACGCAGGTGCGGGCGACCGCCGGGGTCCGCACCGGGGGTGACGAGGGTGGCTATCGCCGTCTCGACGCGGTAGCGGCCGGGGGCCACCCGGGTGGTGAAGGGCTTGGTCCATCCCCCGCCGAGGCTGACGAAGGGGTCGCAGGCGATCACCTCGCCGCTCGGGAGCCACAGCTCCCCGGCCACGGCCACCGCGAGGGTGCCGCTCTCCCCGCTCTCGTAGACGAAGGAGTGGCCCGGGGTGAAGTAGCGGTCGAAGTCGGGGGCGGTCATCGGCATGGTGCGGCCTTCCGGGGAGTGCGTGATCAACTGCACGCACCTTAGGGCCGGTCGCCGACAACGCCGAAAGGGGCGGCGGCCGGAAGGCCACCGCCCCTTTCACGGGGTGCGGATCAGGCGGCGAGCTTCGCCAGCGCCGCGTCGATGCGCGCCAGCGAGCGCTCCCGGCCCAGGATCTCCAGGGACTCGAAGAGCGGCAGGCCGACCGTGCGGCCGGTGACGGCCACGCGGACGGGGGCCTGCGCCTTGCCGAGCTTGAGGCCGTGGGCCTCGCCCGCGGTCAGGACGGCCTGCTTGAGGGACTCCGGGTCCGACCAGTCGGCGCCGGCCAGGTTCTCGCGGGCGGTGGTCAGCAGGGCCGCGGGCTCGCCCTTCATGGCCTTGTCCCACGACGCCTGGTCCTCGACCGGGTCCTTCAGGAACAGGAAGTCGACGTTCGCGGTGATGTCCGACAGGACGGTCACGCGGGTCTGGGCGTGCGGGGCGATGCGCGCCCAGGCCTCGGCGTCGAAGTCCTCGGGGGCCCAGTTGGCGTGCGGGGCCGCGAGCCAGGGCGCGCAGGCGTCCGCGAAGGCCTTCGGGTCGAGGCGGCGGATGTGGTCGGCGTTGATCGCCTCGCACTTCTTGAGGTCGAAGCGCGCCGGGTTGGCGTTGACGTCCGGGATGTCGAACTTCGCCACCATCTCCTCGATGGAGAAGATGTCCTGGTCCTTGGAGAAGGACCAGCCCAGGAGCGAGAGGTAGTTCAGCAGGCCCTCGGGCAGGAAGCCGCGCTCGCGGTAGAGGTTGAGCGAGGACTCCGGGTCGCGCTTGGAGAGCTTCTTGTTGCCCTCGCCCATGACGTACGGCAGGTGGCCGAACTCGGGGACGGCCTTGGCGACGCCCAGCTCGATCAGCGCCTTGTAGAGGGCGATCTGGCGGGGGGTGGAGGACAGCAGGTCCTCGCCGCGCAGGACGTGCGTGATCTCCATCAGCGCGTCGTCGACCGGGTTGACCAGCGTGTACAGCGGGGCGCCGTTCGCGCGGACGATGCCGAAGTCCGGCACGTTCTCCGGAGAGAAGGAGAGCTCGCCGCGGACCAGGTCCGTGAAGGTGATGGTCTCGTCGGGCATCCGGAAGCGGACGATCGAGCTGCGGCCCTCGGCCTCGTACGCGGCCTTCCGCTCCGCCGTGAGGTCGCGGCACTGGCCGTCGTAGCCGGAGGGCTTGCCGGCCGCGCGGGCGGCGTCGCGGCGCGCGTCGAGCTCCTCGGTGGTGCAGTAGCAGTGGTAGGCGTAGCCGCCGTCCTGGAGCTTGCGCGCCACGTCCGCGTAGATGTCCATGCGCTGGGACTGGCGGTACGGGGCGTGCGGGCCGCCCACCTCGGGACCCTCGTCCCAGGTGAAGCCGAGCCAGCGCAGCGAGTCGAGCAGCTGGACGTACGACTCCTCGGAGTCGCGCGCCGCGTCGGTGTCCTCGATGCGGAAGACGAACGTACCGCCGTGGTGGCGGGCGAACGCCCAGTTGAAGAGGGCGGTGCGGACCAGGCCCACGTGGGGGTTGCCGGTCGGGGAGGGACAGAAACGTACGCGGACGTTCGCGTTAGCCACGCTTGATCACCTTGTTGGTGAGAGTGCCGATGCCTTCGATGGTGACGGCGACCTCGTCGCCGACGTTGAGGGGGCCGACTCCGGCCGGGGTCCCCGTGAGGATGACGTCGCCCGGGAGCAGGGTCATGGCCTCGCTGATGTGCACGATCAGGTCCTCGACGGAGCGGACCATGTCGCTGGTGCTGCCGAGCTGGCGCTGTTCGCCGTTGACGGTGCACTGGACGGCCAGGCCCGCGGCGATCGCCGCCGGGTCGAGGCCGGTCTCGATCCAGGGGCCGAGGGGGCAGGCGCTGTCGAAGCCCTTGGCCCGGGCCCACTGCTTCTCCCGCTGCTGGACGTCGCGCGCGGTGACGTCGTTGGCGCAGGTGTAGCCGAGGATCACGTCCTTGACGCGCTCCCTGGGGACCTCCCGGCACATGCGGCCGATGACCACGGCGAGCTCCGCCTCGTGGTGGAGGTCCTGCGAGAAGGAGGGGTACGTGATCGGGTCGCCCGGACCGACCACCGAGGTGGAGGGCTTGAAGAAGGTGATCGGAGCCTCGGGCACCTCGTTGCCCAGCTCCGCCGCGTGCTCCGTGTAGTTGCGGCCGACGGCCACGACCTTGTTCGGGAGCACGGGCGGCAGCAGCCGGACCTTGCTCAGCGGGACCTTCGTGCCCGAGAGCTCGAAGTCCGCGAAGGGGATGCCCTTGATGATGTCGAGGACGAGCTCCGACCCGTCGCCGGGGGCGGCGTCGCCCTCGACCGCGCCGAAGGCGACGTTGCCGTCGATCGAGAACCTGGCGATGCGCACGTGTTGCGTCTGCCCCTCTGTATTTCCGCTGGCTGGAGTCTGCGGACTCCAGGCTAACGCGGTGGGCGGCGGCGCTCCGCGTCCTCGCGCGGGGCCGCTACTGCGCGGCGGCGACCGGCGCGTCCATCAGGACGGTGCGGCGGGGGTTCGCGGTCTGGCCCGGAAGCTCGACGGAGTGCTCCGGGGTGGCCGGGGCCGCCTGCAGTTCCTCGGCGTCCTTGAGGTGCGCGAGGGTCGTGCGGCGGGGGTTGGCTATGTTGCGGAACATCATCGTCGTCTTCATCGGAGTTTCGGGCCCTCGGCTCGCTCGTGGGGTGAGGGTTGTCGGATGCGCCGGGTGGGGCGCCAACCCTTTAAAAGGCAAGGCTAAACATCTGAATCCCCGACCGAACCAGGAAGTAATGGCCACTCGCGTGTGAGTTTCCTCACCAATGAAGGGGCATTCCGGGCATAATGGTCAGTCAATTCCACCCGACGAAACGGACATTGCGCCACTGAATCAGCCATTCCGCTCCTGATCATCAGGACTGGGACACCTTGCCAGAGGCAAGCTTTGATTGGCGTAAGTCCGATTCATCCCGATAGCTGTTGCACATCGCGTAGCCCATCCATCACGTGCCGTGACCGGCTCGCCGGGGCGACACGCGCACCTTGTTGGAGATCCCCCACTGTGCTGGAATTCGCGGGACCGCCGCGGGTATCAGCCGGCGCGCAGGTGGCGCGAGAGAGCGCCGAGCGCGGTGGCAAGGAGAGGGAGACGCGCCGGTCACCGACGACCACCATGGGGCCGTCAGTGCCCCACGACTCGACACCGTCCCACCGCTCATCCGGCGGGACGCCTGGTCCAGAGGTTGCGACGCTAGTGCAGGGACGATTCAAGAGGGATGGCAGCGCTGCGGCGGAGCAGGAGCCGCGCGGCGGGACCGACCGTGGCTCCTCGCCCCAGCACGCCCAGAACCGCGGGCCGGCTGTCGAAGGAGCGGGCCCCGATGCCCCGGCTTCGGTGAAGGCGAAGGGCCGCGGCAAGTCCGGGAAGCCCGGCAAGGTCGCCAAGGCCGGCCGGGCCAAGGGCAAGAGCGAGTCCGCCGAGCCCGACGAGGCGATACCGAAGGCCCCGCCCGGGCCCGGTTCCCGTCTGGCCATGCAGAACTGGCGCATCAGCACGCGACTGGTGTCGCTGCTGACGCTGCCCGTCGTCGCCGCCACCACGCTCGGTGGTTTCCGCATCAACGACTCGATGAACGACATCGCGCAGCTGGAGCACATGCAGCTGCTGACGACGATGACCCGGCAGGCCACCAACCTGGCCGCCATGCTCCAGGAGGAGCGCGACAAGTCGGCCGGTCCGCTGTCGCAGACCAAGGACGGCAAGGCCAACAGCCTCGTCCAGGGCGTCCGCGACCAGACCGACGCCGCCGCCAAGGCCTTCGCCTCCGCGACCGACAAGGTCGACAACGCGCAGGACAAGGACGAGACCCTCAAGTCGATCCGCAACAACATCCTGCAGATCGGCCGCCAGCTCACCGGCATCGAGGACATCCGCAAGAAGGCGTACGTCAACGGCGCCCAGCAGACCGTCACCGAGTACAACTCGCTGATCGTCTCGCTGCTCTCGCTCTCGCAGGACATGGCCCAGGCCACCTCCAGCCCCGAGATGATCAAGCGCACCCGCGCCCTGGCGGCGTTCTCCGCCGCCAAGGAGTACGCCTCCATCCAGCGCGCGATCATCGCCGCCTCGCTCCCCGAGAGCGGCGACAAGCCGGGCAAGCTGGAGGAGAACGACCGCCTCTACGCCCTCTCCGCGCTGCGCGGTGAGAGCCAGCAGAAGAAGACCTTCGAGCTCGTCTACCAGGGCAAGCCCGAGGAACTCCTCGCGGCGCTCGGCGACGGCAACACGGAGATCGGCACCGCCGACCACTACGCCCGCCGCGTGCTGAGCACCCAGGGGCAGTTCGGCAAGGAGAAGAACCGGTCCTGGATGGACTGGTACGACGCCGACGACACCAAGCTCCAGGCGATGAAGGTCATCGAGCTCACCCTGCTCGAGGACATGGAGCAGAAGGCCCGCGAGCTCAAGAACGAGTCGCAGCAGGACGCCATCATCAACGGTGCCCTGATCCTCCTCGTCCTCGGCGTCTCGCTCGTCGGCGCCTTCATCATGGCCCGGTCCATGATCCGCTCGCTGCGCCGCCTGCAGGACACCGCGACGCGCGTCGCCCAGGACCGTCTGCCCGAGCTCGTCAAGCAGCTCTCGGAGTCGGACCCGCAGGACGTGGACACCTCCGTGGAGTCCGTCGGCCTGCACACCCGCGACGAGATCGGCCAGGTGGCCGCGGCCTTCGACGACGTGCACCGCGAGGCCGTCCGCCTCGCCGCCGAGCAGGCCCTCCTCCGGGGCAACGTCAACGCGATGTTCACCAACCTCTCGCGCCGCTCCCAGGGCCTCATCCAGCGTCAGCTCTCGCTCATCTCCGAACTGGAGTCCCGCGAGGCCGACCCGGACCAGCTGTCCTCCCTCTTCAAGCTCGACCACCTCGCGACCCGCATGCGCCGTAACGGCGAAAACCTCCTCGTCCTCGCGGGCGAGGAGCCGGGCCGCCGGTGGACCCGCCCCGTCCCGCTCGTCGACGTGCTCCGCGCCGCGGCGTCCGAGGTGGAGCAGTACGAGCGCATCGAACTCGCGTCGGTGCCCGGCACCGACGTCGCCGGCCGCGTCGTCAACGACCTCGTGCACCTCCTCGCCGAGCTGCTGGAGAACGCCACCTCGTTCTCCTCCCCGCAGACCAAGGTCAAGGTCACCGGTCACGCGCTGCCCGACGGCCGCGTGCTCGTCGAGATCCACGACACCGGCATCGGCCTCTCCCCCGAGGACCTCGCCGCGATCAACGAGCGGCTCGCGTCGCCGCCGACCGTGGACGTCTCCGTCTCCCGCCGCATGGGCCTGTTCGTGGTCGGCCGCCTGTCCCTGCGACACGGCATCCGCATCCAGCTGCGCCCCTCCGACTCGGGCGGTACGACGGCCCTCGTCATGCTCCCGGTGGATGTCGCCCAGGGCGGCAAGAAGCCGGCTCCGATGCCGGGCCAGGGCGGCCCCGCGGGCGCTCAGGGCGGCCCCGCGGGCGGCCAGGGCGGTCAGGGTGCTCCCGGTGGGCAGGCTTCCGTGCCCGGCGCGGGCGCACGTCCCGCCGTCGGCGCCGGCCAGCAGCGCGGCCAGGTCCAGGGCGGCGGCCAGCGTGCCGCCCTGCCCGGACGTGACGGTGCGCCGGGCCAGCAGCAGCGTCCGCAGCAGGGCGGCCCGGGGCAGCGTCCCCAGGGCGGTCCCGGCGCCGCGACGGGCCAGGGCCAGGGTGCCTTCGGCTCCGGGGCTCCGCTGCCCGCCCGCGGTCAGGGCGGCAACCAGGGCGGCGGGCTCCTCTCGGGCGGCCCGCAGGCCCGTCCGGCCGGCATGCCGCAGCAGCCCGCGCCCGGCGGGTTCCCGCAGGGCAACGGTTTCGAGCGTCCGCAGCAGCCCCAGTCCCCGCAGCAGCCGGGTCAGTACGGGCAGCAGCCCCAGCAGGGCCAGCCCCAGCAGCCCGGCCAGTACGGCCAGCAGGGTCAGCAGGGTCAGCAGGGTCGGCAGCAGCCTGGGCAGCAGCCGGGCCAGAAGGCTCCGGTCCAGCGCCGTCGTCCGCAGCTGCCGCCGCGCGGTGGCGCCCCCCGCCCGGAGCTTCCGGGTGCCGGCGCCTCTCCGGCCGGGCTCCCGCAGACCACCAGCTGGGGTGCGGGGCAGAACGGCCAGGAGGTCCCGCGCGGCCACGACGAACTGTCGGGCCCCGGCTCCACGGCCGAGTTCGCCCGTCCGGACTTCAACGCCCCGCGTCCGCAGGACGCCGGCCCGAGCCAGACCGGCCAGTTCGAGCGCCCGCAGCAGGGCGGTCCGCTGGACCCGGCCTCCACCGGCCAGTTCGCCCGCCCCGGCGGCCCCGGTGCCGGCGGCTACGGCGAACAGCGTCCGCCGGCGCAGCAGCAGGGCGGCTACGCCCCGGCCCCGCGCGCCGAGGCTCCGCAGCTGCCGCAGGCCCACCAGCCGGAGGCGCTGCCGCCGGCCCCCTCGCAGAACACCGGCGAGCTGCGCAGCCCGATCTTCGACACACTGGAGTCGAACTGGTTCCCGCAGGCGGACGCCCAGTCCTCCGGGCAGGCGCCGGCCGTACCCCAGCAGCCGCAGCAGCCCCAGCAGTCCGGGCCGCAGCGCGGCCAGGAGCACGCGGCCGAGCCCGCCACCGCGGTCACCGGCAGCACGCCGACGGTCAGCTGGCGGTCCTCCCCCAACGACGAGCTGATGCGTCAGGCGGAGCGGGTGCGTCAGCCCGCCGCCGGCGGCATCACCACCTCGGGGCTGCCCCGCCGGGTGCCGCGGGCGAACCTCGTGGCCGGTACCGCCCAGCAGCAGGCCGAGGCCCAGGCGGGCCCGCAGGTCTCGCGTGCCCCGGACGACGTCCGCGGGCGCCTCACCAACCTCCGACGCGGTATCCAGCAGGGGCGCCAGGCCGGCACCACCGGCCCCGCGACCGGCAGTTACCACGTCGACCCCACTTACCAGCAGGAGCGATAGTTGAGTTCGATGAGCCAGGCGGCACAGAACCTGAACTGGTTGATCACCAACTTCGTGGACAACACCCCTGGGGTGTCCCACACCGTGGTGGTCTCCGCCGACGGACTCCTTCTGGCGATGTCCGAAGGATTCCCCCGTGACCGCGCCGACCAGCTGGCGGCCGTGGCCTCCGGTCTGACCTCGCTGACCGCCGGGGCCTCCCGGATCTTCGAGGGCGGCGCCGTCAACCAGACGGTGGTCGAGATGGACCGGGGATTCCTCTTCCTCATGTCCGTCTCCGACGGATCGTCCCTCGCGGTGCTCGCGCACCCCGAGTGCGACATCGGCCTCGTGGGCTACGAGATGGCCCTCCTCGTGGACCGCGCCGGCAGCGTCCTCACCCCGGACCTGCGCGCGGAGCTTCAGGGAAGCCTGCTCATCTGACTCGCACACTCCCGGCCGGACGGTACTTCCGGCCGGGGGACCGGGACTCCGCTCCCGGAAACCAGTACCCCCGTCAGGCCGTCATCACGTCCCCCCACCGGCCGCCCCGTCAGACGGCACGCTGACCACTGCTGTCCAGCCCGGAGGATCAATGACCCCGCCCCCCGCCTATCCCGACGCGTACGGAGACTCGTACTCGGAAGGCGACCAGCCGCTGGTGCGTCCGTACGCGATGACCGGCGGCCGTACCCGGCCGCGCTACCAGCTCGCCATCGAGGCGCTGGTCAGCACCACGGCCGATCCGATGCACCTCTCCACCCTGCTCCCGGAGCACCAGCGCATCTGCACCTTGTGCCGTGAGGTGAAGTCGGTCGCGGAGGTCTCCGCACTGCTGTCGATGCCGCTCGGTGTCGCCCGGATCCTCGTGGCCGACCTGGCCGAGGCCGGAATGGTGGCCATCCACCAGCCGGGCAATGGAGAGGCCGGCGGAACGCCGGATGTAACGCTGCTCGAGAGGGTTCTCAGTGGACTTCGCAAGCTCTGACGCCGGAGCGGCTCCCCGCTCCACCACCTCCGCGAAGATCGTGGTGGCGGGCGGCTTCGGCGTGGGCAAGACCACGTTCGTCGGCGCGGTCTCCGAGATCAACCCCCTGCGCACCGAGGCCGTGATGACGTCCGCGAGCGCGGGCATCGACGACCTCACGCACACCGGTGACAAGACGACCACCACGGTCGCCATGGACTTCGGCCGCATCACCCTGGACCAGGACCTGATCCTGTACCTCTTCGGTACGCCCGGTCAGGACCGCTTCTGGTTCATGTGGGACGACCTGGTCCGCGGCGCGATCGGCGCCGTCGTCCTCGTCGACACGCGCCGTCTCGCGGACTGCTTCCCGGCCGTCGACTACTTCGAGAACAGCGGCCTGCCGTTCGTCGTGGCGCTGAACGGCTTCGAGGGGCACCAGCCGTACACGCCGGAGGAGGTCCGCGAGGCCCTCCAGATCGGACCCGACGCCCCGATCATCACCACCGACGCCCGCCACCGCGCGGACGCCAAGAGCGCGCTCATCACGCTCGTCGAGCACGCCCTGATGGCCCGGCTCAAGTAACACGGTTTCGAGGTCGATTCGCGGGGGCGGGCTGTGTCATCGGACACGGCCCGCCCCTGTCGTTCATAACGTTTCGACAGAGAATTGCCGCCAGTTGGGCACAGCGCGCGTTCGGCTGGTACCGCTGCGCGCACGACTGTCCCGGCTTTTGCCGTACCTCGCTCTTTATGTCCGGTTTATGCGGGACATAAGGCTCTGGGAAACGCGGATTTCAACTGTTTGGAACACGGCCGTTCATCGTGCTGGAATTCAACGAACTAGCTAGTAGCACCGCCGAGAGGTTGTTGGTCGAGTGAGGCGAAGCAACTCGAGCCCCGCGGATGAACCCGCGCGCGGCAACTTCACCCCGCCGCCGCGCGCGGCCGCGTCACCTGTCGACGTACCCGTGGAACCATCCACCGGCGGCGGCAGCACCAGCAAGTTCTCCCCCCGCAACTGGCGCGTGCCGACCCGCCTGAACGCCATCCTCCTCGTACCGGCCCTCGTGGGCCTGGTCATGGGCGGCTTCCAGGTGAAGGGTTCGGTCGACAGCTGGAACGAGGCCAAGGACGCCGAGCAGACCGCGCGGATCGTCCAGGCGGCGGCCGAATACGGCCAGGCCCTCCTCAACGAGCGTGACCTCACCGCCGAGCCCCTCCTGAAGGGCGACCGCGCCAACCAGGCCGTGACGAAGGCCTACGCGGCCACCGACGCGGCCAAGGCCAAGTTCGCCGAGGCCGCCAAGAACCTGCCGCAGAAGCAGGGTCTGGAACGGCGCCTGGAGCTCTTCCGCCAGGAGGAGCCCAAGCTGGAACAGGTCCGCAAGACGGCCTACGCCGTCCCCGAGACCCCCAAGAAGAACCTCCCCGCCGCGGCCGGCCCCATCCCGACCGAAGAGGGGTACGTGCTGGTCCAGCACTACCTCATGCAGTTCTCCAACGAACTGGGCCTCGGCACCGGCAACGTCACCAGCTACGGCCGCATGGTCTACGCGGTCGAGCTGGCCAAGGCCGCGAACTCGCTCCAGCGCTCCGTCGGTACGCACCTGCTGGTGCGCCCGAGCGAGGACGAGAACGTCCGCAAGGCCCAGCTCGTCGCCTTCTCCTCCTACGCCTACCTCGAAGAGATCGCCATCGGTGAGTACGTCGCCGCCGGCACCGACGAGGACACGAACCGGCTGAAGGAGGTCATGGGCAAGAAGTCCGAGGAGGGCGCCGCCAAGCTCGCTCAGGCCAAGCAGGCCGCCGAGCAGTCCGGCAGCACCACCTTCAAGGCCCCGCCCGTGGTCAACGGCTCCGCGCTCACCGGTATGACCGAGGCGATAGCCAGCGGCGACAAGCCCGCCAAGCTCGCCCTGAACGGCACCACCGCCCCCGCCTGGCAGGCCGCCGCCACCGCCAAGTTCGACGCCTACGCCGAGATCGAGAAGGACCTCCTCGACAAGGCCGTCAAGGACGCCGTCGCGGTCTCGGACAAGTCGCAGAGCGACGCCATCCTCACCGGCGCGATCGTGGTCGTGGCCATGCTCGCCGCGTTCATCCTGGCCGGCATGATGGCCCGCCAGATGAGCCGTGCGATGCTCCGCCTGCGCAGCTCCGCCTTCGACGTCGCCGAGCAGCGCCTGCCGATGCTCGTCGACCAGCTCTCGCGCACGGACCCGGGCAAGGTCGACACCCGCGTCCAGCCGATCCCGATCAATTCCCAGGACGAGATCGGCGAGGTCGCGCGCGCCTTCGACCAGGTCCACCGGGAAGCGGTCCGGCTCGCCGCCGAGCAGGCGCTCCTGCGAGGGAACGTCAACGCGATCTTCACGAACCTCTCCATGCGCAACCAGTCGCTGATCGAGGGCCAGCTGACCCTCATCACCGACCTGGAGAACAACGAGGCCGACCCGGACCAGCTGGAGAACCTCTTCCGCCTGGACCACCTGGCCACCCGTATGCGCCGCAACGGCGAGAACCTCCTCATCCTCGCGGGTGAGAACCCGGGCCGCCGCTGGGACCAGCCGGTCCCCCTCGTCGACGTGCTGCGCGCCGCCTCCTCCGAGGTGGAGCAGTACGAGCGCATCGAGCTCTCGGGCGTCTCCGAGGCCGAGATCCACGGCCAGGCCGTGACCGACCTCGTGCACCTGCTCGCCGAGCTGCTGGAGAACGCCACCACCTTCTCCTCCCCGCAGACCAAGGTCCGCGTCAACGCCACGCGTCTGCCCGACGGCCGCGTGATGGTCGAGATCCACGACAAGGGCATCGGCCTCACCGCCGAGGACTTCGCGGACATCAACCACAAGCTGGCCAACCCGCCGACCGTGGACGCCGCGATCTCGCAGCGCATGGGTCTGTTCGTGGTCGGCCGGCTGGCGGACCGCCACAGCATCCGCGTGCAGCTGCGCCCCTCGGGCGAGGCCGCGGGCACCACCTCGCTGGTCATGCTCCCCGACGCCATCACCCACGGTGGCGGTGGCGAGGGCATCCCGGACGACGACTTCACCGTCTCCTCGATGATTCCGCAGCAGCAGAGCCAGCAGGCCGCCCCGCTGCGCACCGCCGCCGAACTCGGCTTCGACGACTCGCGCTACGACGCCCAGGGCGGGCAGGGCCCCGACGGGGCGCCGGTCGACCCGGTCGTCCGGTCGCTGGGCCGCGAGGAGCGCCGGGCCCAGCTGGAGGCGCAGGTCGGCTTCCCGCAGGAGCAGCAGCCGGAAGGTGCCGTCCAGGAGTATCCGGAACCCCAGCCGGAGCACGCGTACCAGCCGTACCAGGGCTACGAACAGCCGGCCGCGCCGGCCTACGAGGCCCCGTACGAGAACGCGCAGCAGCCCCAGGCCTACGAGGCGTACCCCGACCAGGGATATGCCTATACGGAAGACGGGTACGCGGAGCAGCAGCAGCCCGCGCAGACGTACGACGGTGGTTACGAAGAGCAGTCTCCGCAGGCGGCGTGGCCCGAGCAGAACACCTTCCCGGGCTCCTACCAGCAGGACTACGGGATCGAATCGGAATCCCCGCCCGCTCCCGAACCGGCCCGGGAACGCGTAGGCTTCGACCGTCCGGGCGCCGCTGCCGACACCGGTCACGAAATGACCGGAGCGGGCCTGCCGCGACGCGGCAGCCAGCAGCAGTGGCAGCCGGCACAGCAGGAAGCGGAGTCCGCCGGATCCCTCTTCGAGCAGCGCCCGCAGCGTCAGCAGCAGGCCGCCGCCACGGAGAAGGCCCCGGCGGAGGAGACGGAAGACGGCGCCGCGTGGCGTTCGCGCAACGACGAGCGCTGGCAGCAGGCCGGCAAGCTCCGTGAGCCGAAGGCGGGCGGGGTCACCCCGTCCGGTCTCCCTCGGCGGGTACCCAAGGCCAACCTGGTCGAGGGCGCCGCGGAGACGACCCCGCAGGGCGGCCCGCAGGTCTCCCGCGCACCGGAGGACGTCCGTGGCAGGTTGAGCAACCTGCGGCGCGGTGTCCAGCAGGGGCGCAGCGCGGGTTCCGAGCAGTCAAGTAACAGCTATGACCAGGAGCGTTAGTGTGAGCCCGATGAGCCAGGCGGCACAGAACCTGAACTGGTTGATCACCAACTTCGTGGACAACACCCCTGGGGTGTCCCACACCGTGGTGGTCTCCGCCGACGGCCTTCTTCTGGCGATGTCCGACGGGTTCCCGCGTGACCGCGCCGATCAGCTGGCGGCCGTGGCCTCCGGTCTGACGTCGCTGACCGCGGGAGCCTCCCGGATCTTCGAGGGCGGCGCCGTCAACCAGACCGTGGTCGAGATGGACCGGGGATTCCTCTTCCTCATGTCCGTCTCCGACGGATCGTCCCTCGCGGTGCTCGCGCACCCCGAGTGCGACATCGGCCTCGTGGGCTACGAGATGGCCCTCCTTGTCGACCGCGCGGGCAGTGTCCTGACTCCGGATCTGCGCGCCGAGCTGCAGGGAAGTCTTCTCAACTAACAGACAGGCAGTGTGTTTCGCGTCATCGCACCGTAGGGTGCGGTGGCGCGGTTCCACAGGGAGTACTGCGTTCTTGGAGTCGGAGGAGGAGACGTGACAACACCCGGAGGACATCCTTATGGCGGCGCGCAGCAGCCGCAGGGTGGGCACGACCAGAACCGCTTCAATTTCCCCTCGGCTCCCAGCCGGTCCGTGCCGGAGCAGAACCCCTACCAGCACCAGCAGTACGGCCAGCCCCAGCAACCCCCGCATTCCCAGCGCCCTTCGCAGCAGCCGTTGCGCGGCTCCCAGCCGCAGGCTCCGAAGGCGCACAACCCGCTGGTGCGTCCGTACGCGATGACCGGCGGCCGTACCCGGCCGCGCTACCAGCTCGCCATCGAGGCGCTGGTCAGTACCACGGCGGATCCCGCCCGGCTGCAAGGGCAGTTGCCCGAGCACCAGCGCATCTGCCGCCTGTGCCAGGAGATCAAATCCGTCGCGGAGATCTCGGCACTTCTCTCCATTCCTCTTGGTGTCGCCCGCATCCTCGTAGCCGACCTGGCGGAGGCGGGCCTTGTCGCCATTCACCAGCCCGGCGGCGACGAGTCCGCCGGCGGCCAGCCAGATGTGACACTGCTCGAAAGGGTGCTCAGTGGACTTCGCAAGCTCTAACGGCGGAGCGGCTCCCCGCTCCACCACCTCCGCGAAGATCGTGGTGGCGGGCGGCTTCGGCGTGGGCAAGACCACGTTCGTCGGCGCGGTCTCCGAGATCAA
This sequence comes from Streptomyces sp. NPDC031479, assembly GCF_055581065.1. Classification (NCBI taxonomy): domain Bacteria; kingdom Bacillati; phylum Actinomycetota; class Actinomycetes; order Kitasatosporales; family Streptomycetaceae; genus Streptomyces; species Streptomyces sp. NPDC031479. The sequence goes on along the minus strand of NZ_JBVIKC010000030.1, from coordinate 11,928 downwards.
CCCCCTGCGCACCGAAGCCGTCATGACCAGCGCCTCGGCCGGTATCGACGACCTCACCCACACCGGTGACAAGACGACCACCACGGTCGCCATGGACTTCGGCCGCATCACCCTGGACCAGGACCTGATCCTGTACCTCTTCGGTACGCCCGGTCAGGACCGCTTCTGGTTCATGTGGGACGACCTGGTCCGCGGCGCGATCGGCGCCGTCGTCCTCGTCGACACGCGCCGTCTCGCGGACTGCTTCCCGGCCGTCGACTACTTCGAGAACAGCGGCCTGCCGTTCGTGATCGCGCTGAACGGCTTCGACGGCCACCAGCCGTACACGCCGGAGGAGGTCCGCGAGGCCCTCCAGATCGGGCCCGACGCCCCGATCATCACCACCGACGCCCGCCACCGCGGCGACGCCAAGAGCGCGCTCATCACGCTCGTCGAGCACGCCCTGATGGCCCGTCTGCGGTAGCCGTCCCTCGTACGCGCGGAGCGCCGGGATCCCGATGCGGATCCCGGCGCTCCGTCTTTTCTCCCCGCGCGTGGCACGCCCCGGCCCGCTCCCCGTTGTGGGATCGTCGCGTCGACCGGATCGGCGAGCGGCGAGTTTCGAGGTGATGGGGATGTCCGTGTCCCGCAGCGACGCGTACGGCACGTGGTTCTACGAGAGCCAGCAGGACGGTTCGGCGCGCTCCGCCGAGCGGGTGCTGCCGCTGGTCTTCGATCTGGTCCGTCCCTCCAGCGTGGTCGACCTGGGCTGCGGTACGGGGTCCTGGCTGGCGGCGGCCGGCCGGCTGGGGGCGCAGACGCTCCTCGGGGTCGACGGGGACTGGGTCGCCGAGTCCGCCCTGCGGATCCCGCCGGAGTCCTTCCTGCGGTGGGACCTCTCCCTGCCGCTGCGGATGGACGACCGGCGCTTCGACCTGGCCATGTCCCTGGAGGCGGCCGAGCACCTGGACCCGGGCCGGGCGGACTCGCTGGTCGCCGACCTCTGCGCGCTGTCCGACGTGGTGCTCTTCTCGGCCGCGGTCCCCGGTCAGACCGGCAGCGACCACCGCAACGAGCAGTGGCCGAACTACTGGCGCGACCACTTCGGCCGGTGGGGCTACGAGCTCGTCGACTGCCTGCGCACCCGCCTGTGGGACGACCCGGAGATCGAACCCTGGTACGCGCAGAACGCCTTCCTCTACGTGAGCGCGGACCGCCTGGCGGGCGACGAACGGCTGCGGCAGGCCGCGGCGGAGACGGGACGCATGCCGCTGTGCGCGGTGCACCCGGGGCTTCTGGCCCTCTTCTCCAAGCCCTTCGCCCCGGAGGTGCCCGTACCGCCCGTGCGGCGTCCCGCTCCCGCGCGCTTCACCTCGGCCGCCCGCTAGCCGTCCGTCAGGCCTGGGCGGGCACGGACAGGCGCCGGAGGGCGAAGCCCCGGTTGAGTTCGGTCTGGCGACGGTAGGGGTCCGGCAGGTCGGGCAGGGCCAGGAGACGGTCGCAGGCCTGGAGGCAGGCCGTCAGGTCGCCCACCCAGAACGCGGTGATGGAGTACTCGAACAGCAGCCCCCAACGGTAGACCCAGGGCTGGATGAACAGGACGTCGTCCGGGACCGGCCGGTCCAGGCAGCCCCGGACGATGGCGTGCGCCGAGTGGTGGCGGCCGAGCAGCCGCAGCCGCGAGACCAGTTCGTAGCAGGCCTCCAGCCGCTCCGGCCGGGACTCCCAGGCGCGGCTGAGCGCGTCCATCGCGGCCGGCCAGTCGGCGGGGTCCCCGCTGTCGCCGTGCAGCACGCCGACCTGGAGGAGGGACTGGTACACCTCCTCCACCCAGCCGCCCATGGCCGCCCGCCGCTCGTACAGGCGGATGGCCTCGGCGCGTTCGCCCATGTCCCGCATGGTGTTGGCGAGGTAGAAGACGGTCCGGCCGTTGTCCGGGTCGCGTGCCATCTCGGCGCTCAGCAGCCGGGCGTCGCGCTCGAACTTGTCGTGCTTGGAGCCTCCGTCGCCGTGGTCCTCGATCACCAGGGCGTCCAGGTGGGCCACGGTCTCGGTACGGTCGCAGGTGATGTACTCGTGGGTGACCCCCTCGTACCGCCACGGCAGCCGGCCGCTCACCAGGCGCTTGATGCGGTACTCGGTGTCGCCCTCGTGGCGCAGCATGTACGCATCGGCCACCAGCGGCGGCAGGGGCGCGTCGGCGCGCAGGACGAGGTCCGCGTCGAGGAGGAGCAGGTAGTCGGCCTTGCCGCGGGCGTGGGCGATGTTGAGGCTCCGGTTGTGCCCGAAGTCGGTCCAGGGCTCCTCGTGGAGTTGGCCGGGGATCCCGTCGAGCGCGGCGCGGATCAGCTGCTGCGTGCCGTCGGTGGATCCGGTGTCGGAGATGACCCAGGTGTCGATGTGGTCCCGTACCGCGGCCAGGCAGCGCTCGATCACGGCGGACTCGTTCTTCACGATCATGCAGAGGCAGATGGTCGGCTTCACGGCCGGGACCTTAGGGACGGCCGGTGCCGTCCGCTCCGCAGCGCGCCGCGCGGCTGACCCGGGTGGGTGGGGGCGCTGGGCCGAACCGCTGAACCACCGGCGCGGCGCCCGGTGCCGTGTATCGGGTGCTCCCCAGGATGTCGTCGGACCACCGGACGATCCGGTGATCATGCGATCGGATTTTCCCGAGGAGCGGCACATGCGTCTTGAGGACAGCAGCAGATCCAAGCTGGGCCCGCTGCCCAGGCGAGCCGGCTGGCTCACCGGTGGAGCGTTCGCCTCCATCGCGCTGGTGCTGGGCGGCATCGCCTCCCCCGCCGTCGCGGCGGCGCCCGGGGCGGACGCGCTGGGCGGTGGGGACCACTGCCAGTCGTCCGACTCGCGGTCGAAGGCGGCGCCGTCCGGCGGCGGTGGCGACGACGACTGCCGCGGCCCGCAGGGCCCGAGGGGCCCCCGCGGCCCGAAGGGCAAGCCGGGCCCGCCCGGCCCCACCGGCCCGACGGGTGCGACGGGTGCGACCGGAGCCACGGGTGCGACGGGTGCCACGGGAGCGACCGGAGCAACTGGAGCCACGGGAGCGACCGGCGCGACCGGCGCAACTGGAGCCACAGGTGCGACCGGAGCCACAGGAGCCACCGGACCCAGCGGGTGCGGTAACGGCATCGGCTCGATCCTCTCCAACAGTACCGAGGAATTCAGCGTCTTCCTGATCAACGGAGTGGCGTACGGCGGACACCGGGACGACCCCCAGACGGGGCCCTACAAGCGGGAAGACCTCACCACGACCGCGCAGAACCCCGGCTACCCCAATCCGTCAACCGTCTGCAGCGCAACCGTGTCGTCCCTGGGCCAGGTGACGAACTTCAAGGTCATGACCACGACCGGGACCGTGTACGAGCTCCAGTGCGCCTCCAACGGGACGACTCTCGACTGCGGCACTCCCGTCACCAACCTCAAACCCTGGAATCAGGTCGTCATCCAACCGGTGGCCGGCGGACCGTTCCTGAGGAACGCCGCGCCCAAGCAGCCCGGCTCCGCGAACACGGCGGACAAGGGACCGGCCAAGGGCGGCAAGCGGCCCTGACGCCGGCGGGACCCCGCTGAAGTTGCCGTGCCCGGATCGTCCGGGCACGGCACACTGCCGTGTCCGGCGCCCGGCCCCGCCCCCACCCCGGGGCGGGGCCTTCGGCGTCCGGGCGGCGAACGCCGGACGGCCGCCCACCGCACCCGGGTTCGGGTGCGGACGGGCGGCCGTCGGGCGAAGCGGTGGCGCGGTGGCGGGCCGGCTAGCCCTGCCAGCTGTGCGGGGCCTGGAAGCCGCGGCTGCGCTCCAGGCGGCGCCAGCCGGCCTGGGAGCGGGGGCTGGTGGCGGACTCCTCGGGCGTGGCGGCGGCGCGGGCGAGCAGGATCGCGGTGATCGCGGCCAGCTCCTCGGGCGCGGCGTTGCCCTTCTCGACCTTCAGCAGGGTGTCGGTGGCGGTGCTCATCGGTGGCAGGTCTCCTTCGCTCGTTACTGCGGCGGGTTGCCGTGCTTGCGGGACGGCAGATCGGCGTGCTTCGTGCGGAGCATCGCGAGGGCGCTCACGAGCACCTCGCGGGTCTCGGCGGGGTCGATGACGTCGTCCACGAGGCCGCGCTCGGCCGCGTAGTACGGGTGCATCAGCTCGGCCTTGTACTCCTTGACCATCCGGGCGCGCATCGCCTCGGGGTCCTCGGCGTCCGCGATCTGCTTGCGGAAGATGACGTTGGCCGCGCCCTCGGCGCCCATGACGGCGATCTCGTTGGTCGGCCAGGCGTAGGTGAGGTCGGCACCGATGGACTGGGAGTCCATGACGATGTACGCGCCGCCGTAGGCCTTGCGCAGGATCAGCGAGATGCGCGGCACGGTGGCGTTGCAGTACGCGTACAGCAGCTTGGCGCCGTGGCGGATGATGCCGCCGTGCTCCTGGTCGACGCCCGGGAGGAAGCCGGGGACGTCCAGCAGCGTGACGATCGGGATGTTGAAGGCGTCGCAGAGCTGGACGAACCGCGCGGCCTTCTCGGAGGCGTGGATGTCCAGGACGCCGGCGAGGTGGCCGGGCTGGTTGGCGACGATGCCGACGACCTGGCCGTCCAGCCGCGCGAGGGCGCAGATGATGTTGCGGGCCCAGCGCTCGTGGATCTCCAGGACGTCGCCGTCGTCGACGAGCTCCTCGATGACCTTGAGCATGTCGTACGGGCGGTTGCCGTCGGCCGGGACCAGGTCCAGCAGGACGTCGGAGCGACGGTCCTTCGGGTCGTCGGTCTCGTGGACCGGCGGGTTCTCACGGTTGTTGGAGGGCAGCATCGTGATGAGGTAGCGGACCTCGGAGATGCAGGTCTCCTCGTCGTCGTACGCGAAGTGCGCGACGCCCGAGGTCTCGGCGTGCACGTCCGCGCCGCCGAGGCCGTTCTGGGTGATCTCCTCGCCGGTCACCGCGCGGACCACGTCCGGGCCGGTGATGAACATCTGCGAGGTGTCGCGGACCATGAAGACGAAGTCCGTGAGCGCCGGGGAGTACGCGGCGCCGCCGGCGCAGGGGCCGAGCATGACCGAGATCTGCGGGATGACGCCCGAGGCCTTGGTGTTGCGCTGGAAGATGCCGCCGTACCCGGCGAGCGCGGAGACGCCCTCCTGGATGCGGGCGCCCGCGCCGTCGTTGAGGGAGACCAGCGGGGCACCGGCCGCGATGGCCATGTCCATGATCTTGTGGATCTTCGTGGCGTGGGCCTCGCCCAGCGCCCCGCCGAAGATGCGGAAGTCGTGGGCGTAGACGAAGACCGTGCGGCCCTCGACGGTGCCCCAGCCGGTGATGACACCGTCGGTGTAGGGCTTCTTGGCCTCCAGGCCGAAGCCGGTGGCCCGGTGCCTGCGGAGCTGCTCGACCTCCTTGAAGGAACCCTCGTCGAGCAGGAGCGCGATGCGCTCGCGGGCGGTCAGCTTGCCCTTGGCGTGCTGCGCTTCGGTCGCCCGGTCGCTGGGGCCGCGCCGGGCGTCCTCGCGGAGGGAGTGCAGCTCGGCCACGCGCCCGCGGGCGTCCGTCGGCTCGCTCGGAGTCTGGTCCACAACGGTCATGTACCGACCTTACGAAGCCCGGCCATGAAAACCCTCCGTTGGTTCTACACAGTCTCGGGCCCCATCCGCTGTACGGGCCGGACAGAACCTCCGAAGGATGTACGGACTCCCCCAGTGGGGACCATTGGGCTTTGTGGGAGTCCCACAAAACGACCCCCTTCAACCCAGAGGAAGTTGAAATTTGAACGGAATGGCTCTAGTCTCGCTCTAGTTGAAGTTTCAAGCAATTTCTTCGCAGAACCTTCCGAGGAGGAAGCCATGGGTCTCTTCACCCGCCGCAGCCAGACCACCCCCGTCGCCACGCTCGACGTGGACCCGGCGCTCGCCGCCCTCACCGGCGACTACACGATCGACGCCGGCCACAGCAGCATCGGCTTCACCGTGCGCCACGCCATGGTGACCAACGTCCGCGGCAGCTTCACCGAGCACGAGGGCACGCTGCACCTCGACGGCGCGGACCCCTCCCGGTCCACGGCCGCCATCGACGTCACGATCGCCTCCGTCGGCACGGGCATCGCCGACCGCGACGCGCACCTGCGGGGCGCCGACTTCTTCGACGCCGAACGCTTCCCCCTGATGCGCTTCCGCTCCACCTCGGCGCAGCGCGTCGGCGGTGACACGTACCGGATCACCGGTGAGCTGACGATCAAGGACGTCACGCGCCCGCTCTCCATCGACCTGGAGTTCGCGGGCAGCGCGACCGACGTCTACGGCAACGAGCGCGTCGGCTTCGAGGGCTCGGCCGAGATCCTCCGCTCCGACTGGGGTCTGACCTGGAACGCGGCACTGGAGGCCGGTGGCGTGATGGTCAGCGACAAGGTGAAGCTGACCTTCGACATCTCGGCGATCAAGCAGGCCTAGGTCCTGCCGGACGGCTCCGGGCCGGGGGCGACTACCAGTCGCCCCCTCCGTCGAAGCCCCCACCGCCGTCGAAGCCGCCCCCGCCGCCGAAGTCCCCGCCGCCGAAGTCGGACGGGTTGAAGTCCGCCCCGGAGACGTCGCCCCCCTCGAACCCGGAGCCCATGCCACCGCCGAAATCGGAGGCGTAGGCGGGAGTGGACATCATCGAACCGAGCATCGTGCCCATCAGCAGGCCGGGCAGGATGCCGCCGCCGAAGTAGCCGCCGGCCCAGGGACCGTACGCCGGGCCGGCGTCGTAGTAGGGGCGCGGCCCGTGCTCGGTGTCGACGGTGCGGACCGCCGGGTCCAGGCCGTCACGCAGCCGTACGGCGTCCGCCGCGCAGACCGGAACCGTACGCGGTGCCCCGCCGGCCGGCGCCCAGGCAGCGTCCTCGCTGCTCGGGCCGTGGCGCGGGTCGAAGAAGCAGGGCGAACGCCGCTCCGGCAGGGGCCGGCCCTGACGGCGCGCGTCGAGGCGGGCCAGCGCGAAGCGGCCGTCCTCCAGCGCCTGGGTCACGCCCTGGACCTCCTCCGGGCGCTGCACGGAGGCCATGATCTGCTTGGCCTTCTCGTAGGAGTCCAGGCCCTGCGCGTAGTCCGACCGCATCGCGTCGTCGGCGCCGGGCTCGCCCGGGTGGAAGTCGAGGCGGTCGAGTTCCTCGCCGAATGCGGTGATGTCCTCGTCCACGACCACGCTCAGGCGGGCGATGGCCTCACGGCGGGCCTCCTCCTTCCGCCGGCGGTTGCGCTTCACCAGCGCGTACGCACCGCCGCCGCCGACCAGCGCGACCGCCCCGAGGCCGATCAGCGCGCCGGTGGGAAAGGCGTCGTCCGCGGCGGCGCCGCCCCAGGAGGCCGGGGCTCCGCCCTTGACCTGGGTGAGGGCCTGGTCGACGAAGTTGTTGAGCTGGGTGTTCGCGTCCACCGGGGTGCCGGTCTTGACGGCGTCGGTGAGGTTGCGGACGGCGTTGCCGGACATCACGGTCCGGTCGGCGCCGGCCTTGAAGCCGTCGCCGAGGCGGACCGCGTACAGACCGGTGACCCCGGTCTCGGCCCGGACGGCGCCGAGCACCTTGTCCTGCGGGAACTCGGCCGTGTTCGGGAGCACGGCGACGAACACCGGCTTGCCCGCGTCCTTGATCTTCTTGGCCAGCGCGTCGGCCTGGCTCTGGGACAACTGCGCCCGCGCCCCGGGGTCCACGTAGACGGGCCCCTTCTTCAGGGCCTCCCCGACGGCGGAAACCCCGGTGGCCGCCGACGCCTGCGGGGCGACCACGAGAGCGGTCGCCGACAGGGCCAGCAGCAGGCCGGAAAACACGGAAATCAGCCTGGTCCTCATGCCCAAGACGCTACCCGAACGGGACTTTTCCTGTGTGAGCTGGACATAAAGGAAGTCCTGCGACCCCGCAACCCGGCATCCGGCCCCCGGGGACGCCTACTCCGCCGGTTCGACGCCCGCGCGCAGGAGGCCGAAGGTGAAGGCGTCCTCCAGGGCCTGCCAGGACGCGGCGATCACGTTCTCGGCGACACCGACCGTGGCCCACTCCCGGGTGCCGTCCGTCGTGGAGATCAGGACGCGGGTCGTGGACTCCGTACCGTGCTTGCCCTCCAGGATGCGGACCTTGTAGTCGATGAGCTCGAACTTGGCGAGCTGCGGGTAGAAGCGTTCCAGGGCCACGCGCAGGGCCCGGTCCAGGGCGTTGACGGGACCGTTGCCCTCCGCCGTGGCGACGATCCGCTCGCCCTTGGCCCACAGCTTGACCGTGGCCTCGTTGGCGTGGGTGCCGTCGGGGCGGTCCTCGACGATCGCGCGCCAGGACTCCGTACGGAAGTACTTGCGCGCCCGGCCCTCGACCTCGGCGCGCAGCAGCAGCTCGAAGGAGGCGTCGGCGGCCTCGTAGGTGTAGCCCTGGAGCTCCCGCTCCTTGACCCGCTCGACGACCCGGGAGATCAGCGCGCGGTCCCCTCCTAGGTCGACGCCGAGCTCCTTGCCCTTGAGCTCGATGGAGGCCCGGCCGGCCATGTCGGAGACCAGCATCCGCATGGTGTTGCCGACCCGCTCCGGGTCGATGTGCTGGTAGAGGTCGGGGTCGACCTTGATGGCCGAGGCGTGCAGTCCCGCCTTGTGCGCGAAGGCCGAGACGCCCACGTAGGGCTGGTGCGTGGAGGGGGTGAGGTTGACGACCTCGGCGATGGCGTGCGAGATGCGGGTCATCTCGGCCAGGGCGCCCTCGGGGAGCACCTTGCGGCCGTACTTGATCTCCAGCGCGGCGACCACGGGGAAGAGGTTGGCGTTGCCGACGCGCTCGCCGTAGCCGTTCGCGGTGCACTGCACGTGCGTGGCGCCCGCGTCGACGGCGGCCAGGGTGTTGGCGACGGCGCAGCCCGTGTCGTCCTGGGCGTGGATGCCGAGGCGGGCCCCGGTGTCCGCGACGACCGTCGCGACGACGGCGGTGACCTGGGCGGGGAGCATGCCGCCGTTGGTGTCGCAGAGGATGACGACATCGGCGCCGGCCTCGTGCGCGGTGCGGACCACGGACTTGGCGTACTCGGCGTTGGCGCGGTAGCCGTCGAAGAAGTGCTCGCAGTCGACGAAGATGCGGCGGCCCTGGGCGACGAGGTGCGAGACGGTGTCCCGGACCATCTCCAGGTTCTCTTCGAGGGTGGTGCGCAGCGCGAGTTCGACGTGCCGGTCGTGGGACTTGGCGACCAGGGTGATCACCGGGGCGCCGGATTCCAGGAGGGCGCGGACCTGCGGGTCCGCGGCGGCGGAACCGCCGGCCCGGCGGGTGGCGCCGAAGGCGACGAGCTGGGCGTTCTTGAAGTCGATCTCTGCGCGGGCGCGGGCGAAGAACTCGGTGTCGCGGGGGTTGGCGCCGGGCCAGCCGCCCTCGATGAAGCCCACGCCGAAGTCGTCCAGGTGCCGTGCGATGGTCAGCTTGTCCGCGACCGTGAGGTTGATGCCCTCACGCTGGGCGCCGTCGCGCAGGGTGGTGTCGAAGACGTGGAAGCTGTCATCGAGGGCCGCTGTCGGCTCCGTCGCCTCTGTCGTCGTCATGCTGATCTGACTCCTGTCGGATGAGTGGTTCCGGAAGCCCGGGATCCACTGCCCCCATCATCGCGCGCTGCCGCCCGGCGTGTTTTTGGAGCCGGGAAACGAAAAGACCCCTCGCGGGTGCGAGAGGTCTGCGCGCGGGTCTGAGGCACGGTGGCCGCTGCCGCGAAGGTCTTCCACGGTTTCAGCGGTCACAGAGGACCGGCGCGCTGCTGTCCATAATCATGAGCTGAGCAGGCACGCTCGCAGTGTGCCACACAGCCCGTCACCCGTGGACGCCGGTCTCAGCATCCGGGCAGCCCCGTCCGGCAGCCGGGCCGGCCGCCCGGTCAGGCCTGCGCCACCAGGGCTTCCGTGAGGTACTCGGCCACGTGTTCGAGGATGTCCTCGCGCCCGATCCCCGGCAGTCCGACGGCCAGCTGGATGCTGAAGCCGTCGAGCAGGGCCCGCAGGCGGGCCGCGACGCGTTCGGCGTCCACGGGGCGGAACTCCCCGCGCGAGATGCCCTCGGCGAGGAGGGCGACCAGGTCGCGGTGCCAGGCGCCCTCGATGGCGGCCTGCCGTTCGCGTTCCTGGGGCCCGGCGTTCTGGGAGCGGTTCCAGACCTCCAGCCACAGGGTCCAGTGCGGGTCCCGGGGGCCGTCGGGCACGTAGAGGTCCACGTAGGCCCCGATGCGGGCGCGTGCCGTGCCGGGACGGGACAGCAGGGCGCGCCGTTCGGTGCCCAGCGCCGCCTCGCTCCACTCCAGGGTCCGCAGCAGGAGTTCGTCCTTGCTGCCGAAGTAGTAGAGGAGGTGGCCGCTGCTCATGCCGACCTGGCGGCCGAGGCCGGCCATGGTCAGGCCGTCCAGTCCGCGCTCGGCGATCGTGGCCATGGCGGCGACGAGTACGTCCTCGCGCGGGGGCGCGTTCTTGCGCGCCGCCCGTACCGGTACTCCACCCGCCACCATGGGCCACTCCTTCACGAGGTTCGCCGGCGGTCCGTGGGTCAGACCTTCGGCTGCTGCTGGGTGATGCAGTGGATACCGCCACCCCCGGCGAAAATCGTACGTGCGTCAACGAGCGTCACGGTCCGCTCCGGGAACAGACCGCGGAAGATTTCCGCGGCCTCCTCGTCGCGCGGGTCGTCGAAGGAGCACAGCACCACGCCGCCGTTGCAGAGGTAGTGGTTGATGTACGAGTAGTCCACCCACTCACCGTCCTCCTCCAGCACGGTCGGCGCGGGGATCTCCACGACCTCCAGCTGCCGGCCGCGGGCGTCGGTGGAGGCGCGCAGGATCGCGGCGATGGTCTTGCAGCGCTCGTGGTCCGGGTGGGCGGGGTCGGGCTGGGTGTGGACCACGACCACGCCGGGGCGGGCGAAGGCGGCGACGATGTCCACGTGGCCCTGGGTGCCGTAGGTGCCGTAGTCGCCGGCCAGGCCGTACGGGAGCCAGATGGCCTTGGTGGTGCCGAGGTGGGCGTGGATCTCGGCCTCGACCTGCTGGCGGGTCCAGCCGGGGTTGCGCCCCTCGCCGAGCTGCACGGTGTCGGTCAGGAGTACGGTGCCCTCGCCGTCGACGTGGATCGCGCCGCCCTCGTTGACCAGGCGGGTGCTGTACGTACGGGTGCCCGCGAGGTCGGAGACGTGCCGGGCGATCTTCTCGTCGTGGTCCCAGCGGGCCCACTCCTGGGCGCCCCAGCCGTTGAAGGTCCAGTCGACGGCGGCCAGCTCGCCGGCGTCGTTGGTGACGAAGGTCGGGCCGATGTCGCGCATCCAGGCGTCGTCGAGCTCCCGCTCGACCAGCTGGACGTCCTCGCCGACGAGCGCGCGCGCCGAGTCGGCGTCGCCCGGGGAGACGACGAGGGTCACGGGCTCGTAGGAGCGCACCGCGCGGGCGACGGCGCCCCACGCCTCGCGGGCCTCGGCGAGCTCCCGCTCGTTGGTGAAGGTGGGGTTGGGGCTGGGCCACGCCATCCAGGTGCGCTCGTGGGGGGTCCACTCGGCGGGCATCCGGAATCCGTCGGCGGTGGGCTTGTTCGTGGTCATGGCAGACGTCCTTACGGGCTTCACAGGAAGTACAGGCGGTTGAGGGAGACCGACTCGGCGGCTTCGGAGCGCAGCGGTTCCCCGTCGAGGGAGACGAGTCCGCTGCGCGCGTCCACATCGACCGCGCCCACCCGGGAGTTGAGGAGGAGGTCCCGCGGGCCGATGCCGCGGGTGCCGCGGACGGCGACCCGGCGGCGGCGCGTGGGCATCTCGTCGGAGCCGAGCGCGGCCGCCGCGGCGGAGACGAAGGCGACGGAGATGTCGGCGGCGGTGGCCCCGTAGGAGCCGAACTGCGGGCCGAGGACGAGCGGTTCGCAGGTGTCGGTGGCGGCGTTGGGGTCGCCGGTGACTCCGTAGGCGGGGAAGCCGGACTTGAGGACCAGCTGG